>JAZRLX010000241.1:0-5218 GCA_045647085.1 Pilosibacter sp. | reverse complement strand
TGGCGATATCTTCCATATAAATAATGTTGCCGTTTCCGACTGTGATCGGAATCTGCTTTAACAGATCAACTGTATCAAAATCTACGCCACTGGTCACGGAAAGATTTCTTGTACCGACAACCGTATCACCAAGAGGCATTGCAAAGTTCGCTGTTGCGATCGCAGTAGCCACGGCGCTCATATTCATGCGGTACTGGGCCAGTTTCTCCGGGATCAGTTCAATACGAACATATTCTGCCTGACCGCCGCTGATGTTTACGTTTGCCACGCAGCCCAGTTTTTCAATCTGCGGTACTACGCTGTTGGCAACATAGTTATAGAGGTTACCGACACTTTCATTGTTCACGGCAACCGTAAGAGAAGTCAGGTCATTGATATCCAATTCGATGATCGATGGAGTATCCACATCGTCCGGAAGCACGGTATCCAACGCATCGATCTTTTTTTTCAGCTCATCGTAAGCTGCATTAATATCCGTTCCATACTCATAAGAGAGAATGACCATACCAAAGTTTTCGCTGGAGGTACTGGAGATCGTCTCCACACCGGACAATGTTCCGACGGAATCCTCGATCTCTTTTACAACCAGTTCTTCCACGTCCTCCGGGCTGGCTCCCGGATAAATGGCGCTGATGATGAGCATCGGCATGTTGATCTCAGACATCAGCTCTAATTTATTGGATGTAATGGATGTAAATCCAAATACGATCAGACACAGAACCACGATCAGAGTCGTGACCGGTCGCCTTAAGGCGGTTCTCGTTAAGCCCATAAATCACGCCTCCTTCTTATTCTGCAAATTCTGCCACAACAGAGGCTCCGTCATAGAGCTCTCTTGTCCAGGAAACAATGACCTGATCATCATAATCCAGTCCGGATTCGATCTCGATCTTTTCTGCATCTACAAGGCCGTCTTCAACAAAGACCTTCTTTGCAAGACCTGTCTCTGCGTCATATGTGTATACAAATGCTTCACCATCGTCATAGTTTACACAATTAGCCGGAACTGTCAGAACATCTTCTGCCTTCTGCGCTGTTACATAAAGCTTTACCATGCTTCCGTTGGCGATTCCCGCTGCATCTTCCAGCGCTGCTTTTGCCATGAAAAGACCAGTCTGCATATCGACCATCGTTCCTACTTCTGTGATCGTACCATGGTACTCCAGTCCATTTTTCTCAACGGTAAACGGATCACCCACTTTGATTCCCTGCTGCACACGCTCAGTCACTGCAAAATTCACAGTCTTGCTTCCCTCACTGGAGATCACACCGACCATACCTGCGCTCAACATATTCTTTTCTACCACGTTGAAGGACTCCAGACGACCGCTGATCGGCGCTTTTACCACAGTTGCGTCCATCTGAGCATCATAAGCAAGCTGCAGACCTTTAACCTGAAGCTTTGCTGCTTCTACACCGCTTCTTACCTGCTCATAAGCCTGAGCAGCGATGTCTCCGCTTTCATAGAGAACCTTCATACGGTCCAGATTTGTCTGTGCATCCTGAAGCTGGATCTTCGCTGCATCCAGCTGGATCTTTGCAGAATCTAACTGCAGATTGTCAATTTTAAATAACTCCTGATCCTTCTCTACATAATCGCCCAGCTTTGCGTAAACCTCCAGTACTTCTCCGGATCCTGTCGCGATCACATACACACTCTCCTCCGCTGTCACAGTTCCCGTCAGACCTGTCTGCAGCTCAACCGTTGCCTTTACCGGATTCTCCACACGCACAGTCGGATCCGGGATCGCTTCCATCACTGCTTCTTCCTGGTTTAATCTAAAAAATACTGCTGCTCCGAGTGCGCCCACCACAACTGCGCCTCCTAAAAACTTTCCGATCTTTCCCATATCATTGTCCTTTCTTTCCGTTCCCTATTCTTCCATCCGTCTCGGATATGCTCCACAACATAACAGCCTCATTTTTCGCTGATAAGAAGCCTTGATCCTCTCCGGATTGTCTGCCTTTACAAAATACGTCTTTAATGCCAGGATCAGCGCCGCCACATGAAGCTGCATCAGCCCCTCAAACTCCTTGATCTCGAGCTTGCAGACCTTTTCATCTACAAGGCTGTATAATGTCTGGATATGCTCCATGACCGCTGTCTCCATCTTGTCTCCGGCGTTGGATGTTTCCTGAAAATGCTCGGTAAAATAATTTCCTTTCATCATATTCCCGACGATTTCCACCAATCCCTGATCTGCCACCCATTGAATCGTATGATCCAGAACCGCATCAAATACGGCCCACAGATCACCTTCTCTAGCTTTCAGTTCAGTAATATAGAAGCTCTGGTAGCTGGCTATAAAATCTCCAAGCAGCCATCTGAGGAGATCGTGCTTATCCTCAAAATAAGTATAAAAGCTTCCTCTGGAAATATCTGCACTCTGAATGATCTTATTGATCGAGGCCTCTTCCGGAGTCACACGCTTAAACTCCTGGATCGCTGCATTTCGTATCGTATCTGCCTTCTCTTTCGGTAATCGAAAAAAACGTTCCGACGGCATACTCAATTCCTCCTTTGTCAGATGTCCAAACATAAAAAGATGACACCCCGTCATTATTATGTGACAGGTTGTCATCTTTGTCAAGAATTCCCTTTGAGAATTTACATAGATTTCATATTTTAGCAATTCCTTAGCCGGAAAACGATTTATTTCCGTTTGCGCAGCTCCTCCAGAGCTTTCTCAGTATCCAGCGTCAGGCTTCCGTCCGGGAATACAAAAACCGGAACGCCGACCTTACCGTCTGCGCGAACTGCATCGTAAATCTCCGGATGATATTCACGAATCTTCAGATAGAGGCGCATATCCTGCATATTTTCCAGTATATCGTGGAATTCAAACGCCAATCCCTCTGCTTTTGCCTGCTCGGCTGCCGCGCGGCAATCCGGACAGAGCCATGTTCCCACCATCTGCACCACCGGCTCTTTCACTTTTCTCGCTGCTTCGAATGCCACTTCACAATCAAAGGTTACCGTTCCGTCTTCCAGAACAAACACAGGAATACCGATGGTATTATTCTTTCTACATTCGTCAAACAGCTCCGGATGCGCATCGCGAACACTCAAAAACTCCTTTAAATAAGCCATGGAAGTTTCCATGTCATGGAACTCGATCGGTAACTGCTGACGCTCGATCTCTGCGCACGCCCGAACGCAGTCTGGGCACTGATGATTTCCTAACATTGTGATCATATCGTATTCTCCACTGAACTTAGAAATTATACGGTTCGATTGGTTTGCCTGCCAGAATCTCTTCATAATCCTTCAGGTTTCTTGCAAGAAGTTCCGGTGTATTCAGACCGTACGGACACTTGCTTGCACACTGATTGCAGTGTAAGCAGTCTTTGATCTTCATCATCTTCGCCTGAGCTGCCTCGGAAAGGTGGCCTGCAGACGGAGAACGACGGAGCAGCAGAGACATTCTCGCACAAGTGTTGATCTCGATTCCTACCGGACACGGCATACAATAACCGCATGCACGGCAGAAGCTTCCATATAACTGTTTTCTGTCCGCCTCGATCAGCGCTTTGATCTCGCCATCCATCGCCGGTTCATTCTGCATGTGACCTAAGAATTCATCCAGCTCGTACTCTCTCTGTACGCCCCAGATCGGAACCACATTGTCAAACTGGTTCTGGAACGCATATGCTGCGGCAGAGTTTGTGATCAGACCGCCGGACAGCGCTTTCATCGCGATAAAGCCCATGTTGTTGTCTTTACATTTCTGTACCAGCTCCAGATCTGCATCGCTGCAAAGATAACAGAATGGGAACTGCAATGTCTCATAAAGACCGGAGTCAATAGCCTCGTTTGCCACAGACTGACGGTGATTTGTAATACCAATGTGAAGGATCTTACCCTGCTCTTTTGCCTTTAATGCTGCCTCATAAAGACCATACTGATCATCCGGCTTCGGGCAGAACGGCGGGTTGTGGAACTGGTAAACATCGATATGGTCAGTTTTTAACTTGGTCAGAGAAGTCTCCAGATCTTTCCAGAAATCATCCACATTCTTCGCCATAGTCTTTGATGTGATAATAATATCATTGCGCACATCGCTCAGTGCATAGCCGATCTTCTCTTCACTGTCAGAGTATGCTCTTGCAGTGTCGAACAGATTGATTCCGTTGTCATATGCTTTTCTTAACAGCTTAGCAGCCTCTTCTTTTGAAATTCTCTGGATCGGTAATGCTCCAAATCCATTCTTGTTGACTGTGATACCGGTTCTTCCTAATGTTACAGTTTTCATATTCCATTCCCCTTTCTGATGTTGCTTTTCTAGGTTCCTGATCTTGTTTTATCAATAGTTAAGCACGCTGCTTGTCCAGCAGTTCTTTCAATGCTTCATCACTGTCGTCGATCCAGACATCTTCTTCCTCTGCATTTAAGCCCAGGAATTTCGCCAGCGTACGCTCATCGTCGCTGTTGTTCCAGATGTCGATAAAATCGTCAATGGCCTCAAATTCAATTTCTCTTGCCAGATACTTTTCTTTGAACGTCATTTTCCTGCTCCTTTAAATTCTTGAGGATTGTGATCTCCTGGTTATCAATATGCTCTCTTACAGCCTGCTTTGCCTCCTGCACATGGCGGAGAGAAAGGGCCTTGATAATGTTTTCATGCTCGATCTTAAGGATCTGACGCTTGTCCTCATCCTTAATATATTCCAAGCGATAACGGTACATCTGCTCACGTAAGTTATTCAGCACCTGCACCAATTTTGCATTTTTTGTACTATTATAAATGATCTCATGGTAGAGCTCATCGTTCTGTGCGATCTGGATCGCATCACCCTTCTTGATAGCTTCTGTAAACTTCTCCTGAGCAGCCTTCAATGCCTCAAACTCTTCCGGAGTCATACGCTGACAAGCCAGATCGATCGCCAGCTCCTCTAAAGAACGGCGTACTTCCAATACATCGCGAAGATTGCTTTCGGAAATCTTTGCCACTTCCGCACCTTTTCTCGGGATCATCAGAACCAGACCTTCCAGTTCCAGTTTTCTGATCGCCTCACGGATCGGTGTACGGCTCACGCCAAGACGCTCTGCCAGCTGGATTTCCATCAGACGCTCGCCCGGTTCCAGCTCTCCTTTTAAGATTGCCTGTCTCAGTGTCTTAAAAACCACGTCACGGAGCGGCAGATATTCATCCATATTTACCTGAAAATTATTCGTCATTTGTTTGTCTCCTATCGGGGTTATTTTTCTTTCCTTTAG
>JAZRLX010000240.1:0-3110 GCA_045647085.1 Pilosibacter sp. | reverse complement strand
TTTTTTGAGATAGTACGGGATTTTCTACAGATAGCTCTTTATTATTTTACTCAACTAAATATCCACTTAATCTTCCATCACCCATCTCTTATCTTCCGGGCACTTTACGATTTCCTGTCTGCTCAGATACTCATCCAACACATCCATTGCACTGGTAGAAAGTACTTTATATGGGCTGTTTTCCACTACTTCCTCTTCACTCACGCCAAAGAAATCTTTCATATTTTTGAAATGGAAGCCCTGCATGCCGACTTTGAACAGTCTGTCATCTGCAACCGGTTCTCCCTCAAATAATACTTCTTTCACACGTTTTTCACTGACAGAGCAGATGACCTGCACGCCATGGGACATCTGATATGTTTCCATACGCTCTCCATCAAAAAAATCTTCGCGGAACAAATGGTTCATGATCCGTTTTAACTGTGCACCGGTCACGGTTACGCGAAACACTTCATCTGTGAATGGGAACATCTGCACCAGTTCTTGATATTGAACAATCGGTCCCAGCGATTTGGTACGGAAACTTCCGGATGCCATAAACATGATATCCAGTCCCAGATTGTTACATAGAATATCGGAAAACAGTTTACCAACTTCTGATTCTTCCCCTCGGCCGCCATTGGTATAAGCACGTGTAAATCTGGTCACATAGCGACAATACTTTTCATCTGTCGCTTCTTTATATCTCAAGATCACATCTTCTAATGCCAGATCTCTAGGACAATGGGATCCATCAATCGGAATCAACTCCCATGCATAGCTGTCAATGGCGTTGGTCTCTGTATCGATCACCAGATCAAAACGACCGATCTGTCCGGTTCCGGTTGCAGCCTGCACGATCGGAATCCCTGCTGCCACACAAGGTTCTTCTAAAAGTGTGTGGCTATGACCTCCGATGATCACATCCACACCCCAGCGCGGATCCAATAATTCTGCTAGACGTTTGTCTTCATCGAATCCAATATGTGTTAACAGTACGGTCAGATCAATATCTTCTGTCTGGTATGCATTACAAATCTTTCCGACCTCTGTCGCAGCCTCGCGAACATCTACGATCGATCCGATCAGTTTTTCCTGACGGGCCTGCGCTAAAACTTCTTCTGTCAGAACTCCGATAAACAATATCTTCATTCCGTCAACTTCCAGAACCACGTGACTGTTAAACAGACGAACATGATTGGTTGTCAGATAGAGGTTTGCATTGATGATCGGGAAGCGGGCACATTTTTCAATAAATAAGAGATGACCAATTCCGTAGTCAACCTCATGGTTTCCCAGTGTTACCACGTCTGGGGCCAGCATATTCATGATCTCGATGGTTGAAAGACCTTTGTATTCACTGTCAATGACAGAACCGCGGAACATGTCTCCCGCGATTGCATACAGAACATGTTCTTCTTCATTTCGAACTTTATTTACATATCCGGAAAGCATAGACACGCCGCCCAGAAGTTTGTCATCCACTTCTTTTGCAAGAAAATCTCCATGCATATCATTAGAATGGAGTAGGGTCAGTTTTTTTAAATGTTTCATAGAATTCCTGCCTTTCTTGACTCCATTTTATCACACCATTGTATTCCATGAAAGTGGAAATAAAACAGAAGCGCCTGTTCACTCATGGGTTATGAACAGGCGCGTTCCAAAAAGGATGGGCTATATAATTTACTCAGTTACGATTTCTGCATCAACGGCATTTTTCTTTACTGATTCCACGCCGTTCATGCAATTTTTCATGGTTGTATAACCTTCGCTGATCGCAATGACCTGACCGTTAGTTGCTTTCAGACGGAAGCGGAACTCGCCCGCTTTATCTGTATATACTTCAAACTTCGGGTTCTTTTCTGCAGCGAAACCTTCTACTGTCTGATCCTCTACAGCTGCGATCGGTGCATTCTTAGCAACACTTGCAATGCCATTTTTGCATGTTGCCACAGATTTGTATACCTGAGAGCTGGCGATCACTTGTCCATTTGTAGCTTTTAAATCAAACTTTGTTCCTGTTGCTGTTGTTTTGATCACAAATTTACCCATAAGTTTCCTCCTTTGTATTACGCAGTTGTACTATAACGTATCCCCATGATATTTCCCCATCCTTGAATCATTTCTTTTCTATTTTTCGTCTTCCCAGCAGCGGCCCTTGATAAACAGTTTCGTCAGACGAGGATCCAGCTTCCCTTCTTTTTCTGCCATTTCTGTCAAGATATCCACTGCCTTTTCAATAGGCATTCCCGGCTTATATGGACGATCATCGGCAATCAGTGCATCAAAGATATCCAGAATTGTAATCATCCTCACTTCATATGGAATTTGATCCCCGGACAAATGATTGGGATATCCGGAACCATCCAACAGTTCATGATGTCCGGCTGCCCATTCTCTTACACGAGACAATTCCGGTATGAATTTAATTTTGGAAAGAAGTTTGTCGGTCACCAGGACATGCTCCTCCATGATCTCACGCTCCAACGCTGAAAGGGTACCTCTGTGGATCATAAGTGATGTATGCTCATCTTCTGTGAACCATGGATGTTCCTTCCCATCCAAATCTTTATACTTTAAACACTTGATATCCTTTAATATTTCCAGTTTCTCACCACCAATGATCCCGGCGTGATTTACGGATTCGACAAAATCTCGCAAGTACTTCACTTCTTCCAGGCGTCTTTCTTTTTCATCTTCTGTGATCGTGCCATTCAACATGAGAATCTCCGTCCAGAGTTCTACCTTTTCCATTCTGTGCAGGATTTCCGTAAGCTGGTCCGGACGCAGTCTTGTTTCCTTATTCATGACACCTAAAGGGGTTACCAATTTTCCAATATCATGCAGCCAGATGCTCATTAAGAATTCATCCTTATGTGCTGCATCAAAGCACTCCACCTGTCCGGCATTGGAGCAACATTGATTAATATAATCTACAAAACGTTCTCCATACTCCACCATATGTCGTGTATGCGTTACATTATAAGGAGTTCTTTCATCGATCGCTGAAGTCATTACTTCTACAAATGATTGAAATAATCCTCGAATATCATCATCTTTTACATTTTCCAAGGAAATGATCCCTCTTTTATCCTCTTTCCCTCTCATTGATATACTATGTGTCACTTGTC
>JAZRLX010000239.1:0-7087 GCA_045647085.1 Pilosibacter sp. | reverse complement strand
CCTTTTTGCATTTCTTATATATTTTTTTTAAAAAAGTAGTTGACAAATCATTTCAAAAATAATATTATAAATTTCGTTCGAAGAACATAATACATGCACGAGTGGCTCAGTGGTGGAGCATCGCCTTGCCAAGGCGAGGGCCGCGGGTTCGAATCCCGTCTCGTGCTTTTTATTTTTGCTCAAAATCTTGAATGAATAAGGTTTTGAGCTTTTTATGTTATAGAGAATAGAAATAAGGCAGTCATTGGGAGGAGAAAGCCAATGAACTGCCTTATTTTTGTGGAAAATTATATAAATATATTTAGCTAAGGGCTACGTCTAACATCATCATCAGTGTGAATCCAACTGCAAAGAACAGTGTGCCAACGTTAGAGTGTTCACCTTCGGACATTTCCGGAATTAATTCTTCTACTACTACGTATAACATTGCACCTGCAGCGAATGCCAGCATGTACGGGAGAAGAGGAAGGATCCAGTTTGCCAGCAGGATTGTAACGATCGCTCCTACCGGTTCGATCGCTCCGGACATCGCACCATAACCGAATGCCTTGTGGCTGCTGACACCATTACTCTTCAGTGGCATGGAAATGATCGCGCCCTCAGGAAGGTTTTGCATAGCGATACCGATGGAGAGTGCTAAGGCAGCTGCTACGGAAATGGTTTCATTGCCTGTGAGCCAGCCGGCGACAACGACACCGACAGCCATGCCTTCCGGGAGATTGTGAAGTGCAACTGCGATCACTAACATCGTGGATTTCCCAAGATTGCAGTTCACACCTTCCGGACATTCGCTATTTAAGTGAAGATGCGGAATAAAGTGGTCTAATAAGAATAAGAAGAGGAAACCAACCCAAACTCCGATAAAAGCCGGAAGGAATGCAAGTTTTCCCATATGTTCAGATTGATTAATGGCCGGAATGATCAGGCTCCAGATAGAAGCCGCAACCATGACACCGGCAGCGAAACCGGTCAGGGAGCGCTGGAGGGTACGATTCATTTCCCCTTTCATAAAATATACAAAACCGGAACCGATCACGGTTCCTGCAAATGGCAGAAAGATTGCTGCAAAAGCTTCCAATGTCATCGAGTCTACCTCCGATCTTATGTGATTTATATTTATATTATACTGTAATAAAATTGAAAATACAGTGATTTTATCACAATTTATTGTAAATTTGCAGATGGATATTGTGAAGTGGTTTCGTGCATACTGACTGTATATGAAAGTGAGTTGACAGAAAGGTGGATATAAGATGGAAGATCATACAATTGCTCTCCTGCAGGAATGCAGTCAGGGATGCAAAATGGGTATCAAAAGTATCAATCAGGTAAGTGAGTATGTTTCGGATCAGAAATTAAAGCGGATCATTGAAACGTATCGTGGTGAACATCAACGGATTGAGGCCGAAGCAGATCAAATGTTAAATATGTTTGGATTGGAGGGAAAACAGCCGGAAATGATGGCGACTGCGATGTCTTGGGTCAGCACAGAAATGAAAATGATGATGAAAGATGATGATAAGCAGGCGGCAAAGATCATGACGGAGGGATGTGATATGGGAATCCGCACGATCTGCGGGTTTATCAATCAGTATGCAGGAGCATCGAAATCCAGCATCGGATTAGCGAAGGATCTTGTAAAGATGGAAGAGACATTTAGAGAAGAGATGAAACCATATCTATAATCAGTAATAACACCCCGAAAAGAATCGAGCAGATTCTAAACGGGGTGTTTATTTATGTCGGATTATTTTTCATCACAAACCTGGAAAATGATGAATTTCAAATAGGAAGATTCACCACTGCCCCAGAGGATCGGGTGATCTGCGGACTGCATGCGGTATTCTACCTGGCGGAGACGTTTGTGAACATTTCCGGCTGCCTCACGAATGGTCTTTGTAAACAGTTCCGGATCCATGAAGTGAGAGCAGGAACATGTGCAGAGATAGCCGCCATCTTTTACGAGCTTCATACCGCGGAGGTTGATCTCACGGTAGCCTTTGACTGCATTTTTGATGGAGTTTCTGGATTTTGTGAAGGCCGGCGGATCGAGGATGACTACGTCAAATTTCTCGCCCTTTTTCTCCAATTCCGGAAGCAGATCAAAGACATCGGCTGCGATAAATTTCACGCGGTCGGAAAGTCCGTTTAATTCTGCGTTTTCAGTTGCCTGTGCAACACCAAGTTCGGAAGCATCGACACCGAGAACTTCAGATGCACCTGCGATACCTGCATTTAAAGCAAAGGAACCTGTGTGAGTGAAACAGTCGAGGACACGTTTGCCTTTGCAGATTTTGTGGATTGCAAGGCGGTTGTACTTCTGGTCGAGGAAGAAGCCAGTCTTCTGACCGTCCTGAACGTCAACAATGTATTTGACACCGTTTTCCACGATCTGAACTTTTGTGTCAAACGGCTCGCCAATGAATCCTTTCACACGCTCCATACCTTCCTGGAGACGCACTTTCGCATCGCTTCTTTCGTAAACGCCACGGATCGCGATTCCATCCTCAGCCAGAATCTGTTTTAATTTCTCAATAATGGTCAGTTTCCAGCGGTCGATACCGAGAGCAAGGGATTCTACTACAAGGACATCGGAGAATTTATCGATCACAATACCCGGAAGGAAATCAGCTTCGCCAAAGATGATGCGGCAGCTGCTGGTATCAACTGTGGATTTACGGTATTCCCAAGCGTTGCGAACACGCATTTCGATGAAAGCCTCATCGATCACTGTATCTTTCTTTCGGGACATCATGCGGATCGTGATCTTGGATTTGGTGTTGATGAAACCTGTGCCAAGCGGATAACCGTCGAAATCGAAGACATTGACCATGTCGCCATTTTCAAAATCGCCTTCAATGCGGTCAATCTCGTTATCGAAGATCCAGGCGCCGCCGGCTTTTAATACACGGGCCTCGCCTTTTTTTATATGAACAGATGCAAGTGTTTTTTCCATATGTGAATAAATCCTTTCTGTAAGAGTGATTTCATAAAAAGTATAGCGAAACTGCGAGGAAATTGCAATGCATTTGTTAGTTGGCTTTTTCTGTCGAATTATGTTATAATTCCGTGTGGACTGATCACTCATTCGTGAGTTGTCAGTTTTAGGAATTAAGAATCAATGGAGAATATCATGGAAATAGAGAAGTTTTACGCAGAATTAAATGAAAAACTGGCAGATGCAGAGCGTGTGTTGGTTGGACTCGGCGCAGAGTGGAAGGTAAAAGATGAAGCACGAGAGGCGCAAGTCATGGAAGCGAAGGCAAAGCTGAAGGGACTGCTGGAGGGAAAAGATTACTTTGTAATCTCAACTCTTTCGAAGGAGGAGCTGGATCGCTTTGGATTCATTGATTTTAAGACGGTAGCTCCATGCGATGAAGGCTTGACGGAGGAGCAGTGGAATGGCTACATGAACTGGCTGTCCAGAACGTTGAACCGTAAGCTTGTGATCTTAGAACTGGGTGAGGGCTTCATGCAGCCGACCATTATTCGCTGGCCGTTTGAGAAGACGGTTATGATCAATCAGAAATCCTGTATGTATCGTGTACATAAAACATTTTACCAGATTGCGGATGAGATCAAGGAGCGTGCAGTAGCAGTCAAAGCGGACTCCGTAGACTTTTTTGCTCAGTGGAAAGAATGTTAAGTTTTCATTGTGTCGGATTCTGGGCTATGTTAAAATAAAAGGTAGGAATTCTAAAATCGGAATGTTCCGAATACAATTTGGAGGAAGATTATGGCAGCGATCAGCAATGACTGGCTGGCTCCCTTAAGTGGTGAATTTAAGAAGCCATATTATAAAAAACTGTATGAAACCGTGATGTCGGAATACCAGACAAAAGAAGTCTATCCGGCTCCAGATGATATTTTTAATGCGTTTGCATTTACACCTCTGGCGAATGTCAAGGTGGTGATCTTTGGTCAGGACCCGTACCATGAACCGGGTCAGGCCCATGGTCTTTGTTTTTCTGTAAAACCGGATGTGCAGATTCCGCCGTCTTTGGTGAATATTTATAATGAGCTTCGTGACGATTGCGGATGTTACATACCGAACAATGGATATTTGAAAAAATGGGCGGATCAGGGTGTTCTCTTGTTGAATACGGTCCTGACAGTTCGTGCCCATGCGGCTCATTCTCACAAGAATATCGGATGGGAAGAGTTTACAAATGCAGCGATCCGTGTATTAAATGAGCAGGATCGTCCGATCGTGTTTATCCTTTGGGGACGACCGGCACAGATGAAGAAAGCGATGTTAAACAATCCGAAACATCTGATCCTGGAGGCTCCGCATCCGAGCCCGCTGTCTGCATACCGTGGATTTTTCGGAAGCAGACCGTTCAGTCAGGCCAACAAATTCCTGATGGCCAACGGACTGGAACCGATCGATTGGCAGATTGAAAATATAGAATAGGAGAACAGACATGAGTGGATTTCTTGAGTTTTTAAAGATTGTCGTGTTTGGTCTGGTGGAAGGTTTTACAGAATGGCTTCCGATCAGCAGCACGGGCCACCTGATCCTGGTGGAAAATATTGTGCATTTAAATGCATCCGAAGATTTTATGAATGTGTTCCGCGTGGTGATCCAGCTGGGTGCGATCATGGCAGTCGTGGTCATGTATTTTAATCGTTTGAATCCGTTTGATCCGCGTAAAAAAGAAAAACAGCGTCTTGCGACCTGGCATTTATGGATTAAGATTATCATTGCATGTCTTCCGGCTGCAGTTGTGGGTCTGCTGTTAGATGAAATCTTGGATAAATACCTCTACAATCCATATGTGGTTGCAGCGATGCTGATCATTTACGGTATTTTATTTATTGTGCTGGAGAGACACAACGAATTTGTAGATTTCCCGATCAAAAAAGTATCTCAGATCAATTATATCAACGCATTTTATATTGGTCTGTTTCAGCTTCTGGCTCTCATCCCGGGTACTTCCAGATCCGGAGCGACAATCCTGGGCGCGATGCTTTTGGGCTGTTCCAGAACGGCAGCTTCCGAGTTTACATTTTTCCTCGGAATCCCGGTTATGTTTGGTGCGAGCCTGTTAAAGATCATGCATTATGGTCTGGCATTCAGCTTTGTGGAGATCTTTTATCTGATCGCAGCTATGGTGATCGCATTTGTGGTTTCTCTGTATTCCATCAAGTTCCTGATGAATTACGTGAAGAATCATGATTTCAAATTCTTTGGTTACTACCGCATCGTGTTAGGTATAATCGTTCTGGTGTATTTTGGTCTTATGGCATTGTTAGGACTGTAAGTTTGAGAACATGAGAAGTTAAGAGCCGTCTGTGTATAGCAGGCGGCTTCTTTCACAAATAGATTATAAATTTATCACAATTTGATCACAATTCAATGGTAGACTAGGAACATAAAAGGATAAGATCATACAGATGGAAGGAGAGTATTTATGATGTATGATGAGAATAAAGGAACTGAGAATTACAGCTACAATTATCCGCCGAGTTACGGAAACGGAGGAAATGCTCCGAAGAAAAAGGGCGGCTTCTTTAAAAAGGCAGCTTTATTGACATTAAGTGCCGTATTCTTTGGTGTCGTGTCCGGTGCAACGATGTTTGGTGTAAATCGTTTGGCGAATTTTGCACTTCCGATGGAGACACAGGTGCAGGTTCCGCAGGAGACAGCAGCACCACCAACGGAGGCAGCAGTGTTACCGGCTCCGCAGGAAACTCATGCGGCGATGACAACTGGTGTGGTGATCGAGGATGTTTCTCTGATCGTAGAGCAGGCGATGCCGTCGGTTGTGGCGATCAATAATACCATGTTGTACCAGAGCAGCACCTGGTTTGGACAGACTCAGACTTATGAGGTTCCGAGCAGCGGCTCCGGTATTATCGTAGGTGAAAATGATACAGAGCTTCTGATCGTAACGAATCACCATGTGGTGGAAGATTCCAATACGATGACCGTTACCTTTATTGATGAAAGTACTGTAGACGCAGCAATCAAAGGTACAGATTCTGAGTCTGATCTGGCAGTGATCGCAGTTCCGCTTGAGAAAATTTCTGCAGATACAAAGGCGCAGATCAAAGCTGCGACTATTGGTGATTCTGATGTTTTAAAAATGGGTCAGGGTGTGATCGCGATCGGTAACGCACTTGGTCACGGACAGAGTGTAACTGTTGGCCATGTCAGTGCCCTTGATCGTGAGGTAACCGTGGATGGTGTGACAAGAACTGTGATCCAGACAGATGCAGCGATCAATCCGGGTAACAGTGGCGGAGCATTGTTAAATGCGAAAGGTGAGCTGATCGGTATCAATGAAGCGAAATACGCAGACGAGACAGTAGAAGGTGTCGGCTATGCGATCCCGATCTCTTACGCGATGGATATCATTGAGGATCTGAAGCTTCGTACAACGAAGGTGGAAGTGGCAGAGGGTGAGCAGGGATATCTGGGAATCCAGGTTCAGAATGTAGATGCTGCAACAGCCCAGATGCTCGGAATGCCGCAGGGTGTATATGTGTACAAGATCATGGAGGATTCTGCAGCAGCAGACTCTGATCTGAGAGAAAAAGACATTATTACAAAGTTTGACGGAGAAACCGTGAGAAACAATGCAGATTTGACAGGTCTTCTGGCATATTATAAAGCCGGTACAACGGTAACTGTAACGGTACAGTCTCTGGAAAACGGTGTTTATGTAGAGCGTGAGGTAGAAGTTGTATTAAAGAATCGTCCGGCAGAGGAAGAAGAAAAAGAGACTCGTGAACAGGGACTTGAAGGTATGAGACCGAAAAGACCATAAATGAATTTGAAGCATACAAAAACGGGAGCCATATCGATATGATATGCTCCCGTTTATTATTTACTGTTTATCTTCCAGCATCAATGCTCCGCGCATCTCGATTCGCGGACCGCCGCATTTTTCCAGGTATGCTCTTGTGATGGTCACGGCTCCGATATTCGGATCTCTAGGGATCTCATACATGATATCCAACATGAAATCTTCCATGATCGCACGAAGGGCACGAGCGCCGGTCTCTTTTTTCATCGCTTCTTCCGCAATCCACTCTAACGCATCATCGTCAAATTTCAGATCGACTTCATCCATCTGCAGCA
>JAZRLX010000238.1:0-5039 GCA_045647085.1 Pilosibacter sp. | reverse complement strand
AGAGCAGGTTGTGAGAGGAAAGATCCTCGCCAATGACGGCTCGACTTTGGCAGAGACAATTATAGCGGAAGATGGTACCGAGATAAGGTCTTATCCGCAAGGTAGTCTATATTCTCATGTGGTCGGTTATTCATCTATGGGAAAAACAGGAATTGAAGATCTGGCAAACTACTATTTACTAAGCTCTCATATCAATCCGTTGACGAAGGCGCTGAATCAGCTGGCTGACAAAAAAAGTGACGGAGATACGGTGGTAACAACACTGGACAAAACCATGCAGAACATTGCTTTTGAAGCATTGGGAGAGAGAAAGGGAGCTGTCATTGCAATGGAACCCGGTACCGGAAAAGTTCTTGCAATGGTATCAAAACCTACGTTTGATCCGAACATGATCGGAGAGCAGTGGGAGGAGCTGGTAAACGGTGACCAGACAGAAGCGCTTCTGTTAAACAGGGCAACACAGGGGTTATATCCTCCCGGTTCAACCTTTAAGATCGTAACTGCATTGCAGTATATGAGAGAACACCTGAATACTTATGGCGATTATCGATTTGGATGTGACGGAATCTATGAGTTTCAAAATTTTTCCATCCAGTGTTATCATAAAACAGCTCATGGAGAAGAAGATTTTGAGATGGCGTTTGCAAATTCCTGTAATGGAGCATTTTCAACTCTTGGACAGGAATTGGATCTTATCGGGTTAAAGAATCTTTCTGAGCAGTTATTGTTTAACCGTGAACAACCTCTTTCTATCCCATACAGCAAGAGCGCATATGATATGGGAGATGGTGCGAAAGAATGGGAAATTGCCCAGACAGTGATCGGTCAGGGAAGTACATTGATGACTCCAATGCACAATCTGATGCTTACTGCAGCGATTGCGAATGGCGGCATGCTTATGCAGCCGTATTTGATCGAGCACGTAGAAAATGTGAATGGAGAAATTGTAAAACAGTTCATGCCGGCTCAATATGGGGAATTGATGACGGCAAATGAAGCGAAAGCTTTACAAAATCTGCTTGAGTGTGTTGTTACGGACGGAACCGGTTCTGCTTTACGTACAGAAGCATATTCCGTCGCAGGAAAGACCGGATCGGCAGAGTTTGAAAAAGAAAAAGAAACGCATGCCTGGTTTGTGGGATATGCGCCGGCCGAAAATCCTGAAATTGCGATCTGCGTGATCGTAGAGGAAGGTGGTTCCGGAGGTAAGGCAGCAGCTCCCATTGCAAGGCAGATGTTTGATGCATATCTTTTACATTAAGGGGGATTACAGATGAAAAGTATCGGTATCAAAGATTTTATGAATTACAAATATCCAACAGGCATTACCGTTGCTCCGGATGGAAAACACGGTGCCTTTGCAGTTGTCACTGTAAACGAAGCGGAAAACAAATATGATTCTTGCCTGTGGCTCATGGACATGAAGTCCGCATCTTGCAGAATGTTGACAAGCGGAAAGAATGAACGTAAGTTCATCTGGCTGAACTCTGAAGAGATTTTATTTGTAGCAAACCGCGATAAGGCGTATACAGAGAAGATAAAAAACGGTGAAGAGTGGACTTGCTTTTATAAGATGAATATTCATGGAGGCGAGGCAGAGTTTGCATTTGCAGTGCCGCATTTTGTAACATCTATGAAGCTCGCGGGTGATAAGCTGATCCTTACGATCGCATATGACTACAGCCGACCGGATTTTGCTTCCATGGATGCAGCGACCAGAGCAGAAGCTGTGAAGGCCTGGAAAGAAGAGATGGATTATGAAGTCTTTGATGAGCATCCGTTCTGGGCAAATGGCATGGGTGTGGTCAATAAAAAGAGAATGCGCCTCGCAGTCTATGACATGAAGAGCCAGAAGACAGAGATCATCAGTCCGGATTATGAGAACGTGGAGAAATTCTGGGTTGAAGGTGATTCTGTTCTCTACACAGGAAACCTCTATACAGAGAAGAGAGACCAGTATCAGGGTCTGTATTGCATCAATTTGGTGGATGGCAGTCGTGAAACACTGGTTCCACAGGGAAACATGAGAATTGACTATGCATGCATGATGGATGGTAAAGTTCTGTTCCTTGGTTCAGATATGGAGTTATATGGAATCAATGAAAATCCGGAGCTTTATGCGATCGAAGACAACGAGATCAACTTTATTGCAGAGTTTGATACAAGTGTGAAAAACTCGATCGGTTGCGACTGCAAGTTTGTGGATGGTCCGGGAATCGTACATGATGAAGACTATATCTATGCGATCGTGACATTGAGAAAGCAGAGTGTGATCGCTAAGATCGATAAGCATGGAGTTATGACTCTGATCAATGATCGTCAGGGTAGTGTGCATGCGATTGATATAAATGGCGGTAATCTGTATTTTGCAGGTGCACGTGATCTGGGAATTACAGAGATTTATGCTCTGGATGCGGGAGCAGACGCAAGCGGAGAGAAGAAGCTGACCTTCTTTAATGACGAGATTCTTGCTGGTTCCAATGTTTGTGAGATTGAAGAGTTTACGTTCTATCATAAAGATGTAGAATTAGACGGTTATGTGATGAAACCGGCTGATTTTGATCCGAATAAGAAATATCCAGGTATTCTGACTGTTCATGGCGGTCCGAGAACTACCTTTGGTCCGACTTTCTTCCATGAGAGCCAGATGTTTGCTAATATGGGATATTTCGTATTCTTTACAAACCCGGTAGGAAGTGACGGTCGTGGAAATGTATTCGCAGATCTGATCGGACGCTATGGCACAGTTGATTATGATAATCTGATGGCATTTACAGATGAGGTACTGAAGAGATATCCGCAGCTGGATGAAAAACGCCTTGGTATGATGGGCGGAAGCTATGGAGGATTTATGGCGAACTGGATCATTGGTCAGACCGATCGTTTTGCTGCTGTGGTTTCTCAGAGAAGTATCTCAAACTGGATCACATTGAGCATGACAACCGATATTGGTTTTACATTCGATATCGAGCAAGTAGCAGGTGATCCGTGGAGCAACCTGGAAAATATGTGGATGCAGTCTCCGTTAAAATGGGCTCACAGAGCGAAGACACCGACTTTATTCATTCAGTCTGATCAGGATTATCGCTGCTACATGGCAGATGCGCTTCAAATGTTCACTGCTCTGAAATATCATGGCGTGGAAGCAAGAATGTGCCTGTTCCATGGTGAAAACCATGAACTTTCCCGTGCAGGAAAACCGAAGCATCGTGTTCGTCGTCTGACTGAAATGGTGAATTGGTTTGAGAAATATCTGAAGGCAGAATAAACGCCCCTGAATTGAAATCAATGGTTGCAAATATCCACAAAAAGAAGTATACTATCATCAGTTAGACAAACACACCTAGGGAGGCAGTGCGCCATCCTAATGTTTAGGAGGGATCGCGATGATAGAAGCAACAAGCTGTGGCGGTGTGGTTATATTCAGAGGTAAGATTCTGGTACTTTACAAGAATTACAAAAACAAGTACGAAGGATGGGTTTTGCCGAAAGGAACTGTGGAACCGGGCGAAGAGTATAAAGAGACAGCCCTTAGGGAAGTGAAAGAAGAGACTGGTGTATCAGCTCAGATCATCAAATACATCGGAAAAAGTCAGTATTCTTTCAATACCCCACAGGATACCGTGGAGAAAGATGTCCATTGGTATCTGATGATGGCAGACAGTTATTACAGTAAACCACAACGAGAGGAATATTTCGTTGATTCTGGCTACTATAAGTTTTATGAGGCCTATCATCTCTTAAAGTTCTCCAACGAAAAACAGATTTTGGAGAAGGCCTACAATGAGTATCTGGACTTAAAACGGAGTAACCTCTGGGGCAACAGAAAATATTTCTAGCATGATTAAAAACCCCTGCGTATGTCAGGGGTTTTTAGCGTACAGGAGGATAATATGAGAATCATTGATGCACACTTTCATTTTTGCCCAGGATATGGACATTTCGACGAGCTCGCTGTAAGGGCAGAGCATGTAAATACAGCTGAGCATTTAAAAGAAGCATATAAAGAACTTGGCATTGTCGGCGGTGTTGTGATGGGTAACCGCGGAATGGAGCCGGAGAAGCACAATTATCCGGACTTTATGCGTTATTGTATCGGAATCGACAGAAGTTATATGGCCGAGCACAAACTGTCAGACGCGTATGATCTTGTTGAAGCAAACCTGAAACGTGAGGCATGTGTCGGAATCAAGCTGTATCCGGGATACAATAAACTTTATATCACAGATGATGCGTATGAACCGATCTATGAGCTGGCAAAAGCCTACAAGAAGCCGGTCGCAGTGCATATGGGACAGACAGCCGGTTCCAACGCATATTTAAAATACAGCCATCCGTTGACTATGGACGAAGCAGCAGTGCGCCATAAAGAAGTACAGTTTGTGATGTGTCATTATGGTAATCCGTGGCTGATGGATGCTGCAGCAGTCGTAGATAAGAATGAGAACGTAGCGGTGGATCTTTCTGGATTGTTAGTGGGTAAGGTAGATCTGCCGGCATTGATGAAAAAACAGAAACTGTATCTGGACACAGTGAAAACATGGATCTCCTATTGTGATAACTACGATAAGTTCATGTTTGGTACTGATTGGCCTCTCGCCAATTACAAAGATTATATTGAACTGACAAAGTGGCTGATCCCGGAAGAGAACTGGGACGATGTATTTTATAAAACTGCAGAACGTGTTTATAATTTAAAGGGCATCTGGAAATAGATGCTCTTTTTTTGTTTGAAAAGTAGAAATAATTTGATAAAAACTTTAATACATAAAAGTTCAAAAGTTTAAAGTTATTAGGTATTGACGTGGCAGTGAAATGGTGGTACAATCGGTCTTGTTCAAGGAACAATGAATGTGCTGAAGCACATCCGATTAATAAATACATAGACAGGAGATTTATACTATGAAGAAATCAACATTTCTATCAATCTCTTCTATCGCCATTATTCCGATTGCTTTTTCGATAGCTGTTTTCATCGGCCAACCAGAGATCTACGGATTAGGTGGAACGCTTCGATATGTGTGGGTCATGTGGCTGTT
>JAZRLX010000237.1:0-2641 GCA_045647085.1 Pilosibacter sp. | reverse complement strand
CCGCCATGTTCATATCACAGGCGGCGGCGGAGAAGGCAGCTTCAAGACTCAGGCTCCGCGTGTGGAACTTTCTAACCTCGTTGAAGGTGGTGTTACAACTGTTGTAGGTGTTCTTGGTACAGATGGTATCAGCAGAAGCGTTGAGAATCTTCTTGCAAAAGCGAAAGCGCTGAAAGAGGAAGGTGTTTCCGTATATGTTTGCTGTGGTGCTTACGGTTATCCGAGCCCGACACTGACAGGCGATATCAGCAAAGATATCATGTTTGTAGACGAGATCATCGGTCTGAAACTGGCTGTTTCCGATCACCGTGCTCCGAACATTAATGTAGATGAATTAATCCGCGTAGGCAGTGATGTTCGTACAGCAGGTATGTTAAGCGGTAAACCGGGTATCGTTTGTCTCCATATGGGCGATGACAAGAAGGGTCTTGAGCCGATCTTCAAAGCTCTGGAAGAAACTTCTATTCCGATCAAGACATTCCAGCCGACACACTGCGGACGTAATCCGAAACTGATGACAGATGCGTTCAAGTTTGCGAAAATGGGTGGTACCTTTGACGTAACTTGCAGCCAGTCCGAGAAGAAATTCATTGAAGTAGCCGGTGTATTAAAAGCAGCAAAGGAAGACGGCGTTCCGATGGATAAGGTTACAATCAGCTCAGACGGTTTCGGAAGCTTCTCCAACTATGATGAAGCCGGCAGACTGTTAAATATCGGCGTTGCAGAAGTAAACACCATGTACCGTCAGGTTGTGTACCAGGTAAAACACGAAGGTATGGAATTAGCAGAGGCATTAACATATGCGACATGCAACGTAGCGAAAGCGCTTGAGATTTATCCGAAGAAGGGCTGCGTAGCTGAGGGAAGCGATGCGGATCTGCTCATTCTCAACGAAGATCTTACTATGGATGGCGTGATCGCACTGGGCGTTGAGATGATGAAAGATGGCGTGATCATCAAAAAAGGCACATACGAGAACTAATTTTAGCGGATTTTTGAAAAAATCTTGTCAAGCAAGGTTCTATCCTATATAATAGTAAATTAGAAAAAGTGTAATATGGAGCTGTCTGTTCAGGCAGTTCCATATTTGTATTACCTTTTATGATTCAGTAGACGAAATGTTAATTTACAGGAGGAATCCCGATGAATCAGGAGAAGATTATCGTTATTGACTTTGGCGGACAGTACAACCAGCTGGTAGCTCGTCGTGTACGTGAGGCCAATGTGTATTGTGAGATCTATTCTTACCGCACAGATATTGAAAAGATTAAAGAGATGAACCCGAAGGGCATCATCCTTACAGGCGGCCCGAACAGCTGCTACGAGGAAGGCGCTCCGACATGCAGCAAAGAGCTGTTCGAACTTGGTGTTCCGGTTCTTGGCCTTTGCTATGGCGCACAGCTTATGAACCATGTACTTGGCGGTCACGTTTGCAAGGCTCCGGTACGTGAGTATGGTAAGATCGAAGTTACTGTGGACAAGACAAGCAAACTGTTCGGCGATGTGTCCGAAAAGACTATTTGCTGGATGAGCCACAACGACTACATCGAGAAACAGGCTCCGGGCTTTAAGATCACTGGTTATACAGCAGATTGTCCGGTAGCAGTAGCTGAGTGCGAAGAGAAACAGTTATACGCAATTCAGTTCCATCCGGAAGTTCTTCATACACAGGAAGGCAGCAAGATGCTCAGAAACTTCATCTACAACGTATGTGGATGTGCAGGTACTTGGAAGATGGATACATTCGTTGAGAACAGCATCAAAGCGATCCGTGAAAAAGTTGGCAACGGTAAAGTTCTCTGTGCATTATCCGGTGGTGTTGACTCCTCCGTTGCAGCAGTTATGCTTGCAAAGGCAGTTGGCGACCAGTTAACATGCGTATTCGTTGACCACGGTCTCCTTCGTAAAAACGAGGGTGATGAGGTTGAGGAAGTATTTGGACCGAAGGGCAACTACAACTTAAACTTCATCCGTGTAAATGCTCAGCAGCGTTTCTACGACAAATTAAAAGGCGTAGAGGAGCCGGAGCGTAAGAGAAAGATCATCGGTGAAGAGTTCATCCGTGTATTCGAGGAAGAGGCTAAGAAGATTGGCGCAGTTGACTTCCTTGTGCAGGGTACTATTTATCCGGACGTTGTAGAGAGTGGTCTCGGCGGTGAATCCGTTGTGATCAAATCCCACCACAACGTAGGCGGTCTTCCGGACTATGTTGATTTCAAAGAGATCATTGAGCCGCTTCGCGACCTGTTCAAGGATGAGGTTCGTAAGGCTGGTTTAGAGATGGGAATTCCGGAGAAACTGGTATTCCGTCAGCCGTTCCCGGGTCCGGGTCTTGGCATCCGTATCATCGGTGAAGTAACACCGGAGAAGGTACAGATCGTTCAGGATGCTGACTACATCTACCGTGAAGAGATCGCAAAAGCAGGTCTCGACAGAGGTATCGGTCAGTACTTCGCAGCACTGACAAATATGCGTTCCGTAGGTGTTATGGGCGATGAGAGAACATACGATTATGCAATCGCTCTCCGTGCCGTAAATACAATCGACTTCATGACAGCTGAGTTTGCAGAGATTCCGTGGGAGGTACTTGGTAAAGTATCCAGCAGAATAGTAAACGAGGTTAAGCATGTAAACCGTGTAC
>JAZRLX010000236.1:0-15148 GCA_045647085.1 Pilosibacter sp. | reverse complement strand
TGGTAAAACCGCGTCTCTGGAACGATGAGGATACAACAAAGGCAACAGCTCTTTGGACATTAAAGACTGTTCTCATTAACTCCTTAAAGCTCCTTCATCCGTTCATGCCGTTCATCTCTGAGGAGATCTTCTGCAATCTTCAGGACGAGGAAGAGTCCATTATGATCTCCAACTGGCCGGAGTTCAAAGAAGAGTGGAACTTTGCAGCAGACGAGCATGCAGTTGAAACAATCAAGGAAGCAGTTCGTGCGATCCGTAACGTTCGTACATCCATGAACGTACCGCCGAGCAAGAAGGCAAAAGTATTCGTAGTTTCTGAGAATGAAGAAGTTCGCGGAATCTTCGAGAACAGTAAAGTATTCTTTGCTACTCTCGGTTACGCAAGCGAAGTTCTTGTACAGGCTGACAAGGCAGGCATCTCTGAGGATGCAGTTTCTGCAGTCGTAGCTCAGGCTTCCATCTACATGCCGTTCGCAGAGCTGGTTGACATCGAGAAAGAAATCGAGCGTCTTCAGAAAGAAGCTGAGAAGCTTGAAAAAGAGCTTGCACGTGTAAATGGTATGCTTGCAAATGAAAAATTTGTAAGCAAGGCTCCGCAGGCGAAGATCGATGAAGAGAAAGCAAAACAGGCGAAATATGCTCAGATGATGGAGCAGGTAAAAGAGCGCCTTGCACAGCTTACAAAATAAATAAAAGATATCATTGACTGGAAATCTCCCGGAACGCTTGTCGAATCGGGAGATTTTCAGACGATGGGTTTTGATTGATTTTCCGACCGGAACTTGCTATGATGAAGAAGTAAGTGTTGGAAATTGATTCCGGAGGATACCAAATGATTAATTTCGAAAAAGAACTGGAGCTCTTTAAGCCTTCTTTAGAAGTAGAGGCTGTGAGCGAGACAATTGTGAAAAGTGACTTGACGGATATGGCTGATATCATGATGGAAATCATGAAAGAGATAAAGGATAAATAATTTATGGACTATATGCAGAAAATCCAGTATGCGGCCAACAGCTTTTATAACCGTGGTCTGGAACTTGCGAGAGAGCGTGATCTTTCCGGCGCAGCCGAGTGCCTGAAACGCGCACTTCAGTTTAATAAATACCATACAGATGCCAGAAATCTGCTGGGACTGATCTTCTATGAGATGGGTGAGACATCCGATGCTCTGGTTCAGTGGGTGATCAGTGTTCATCTGCAGCCGGAAGGAAACCGTGCGGACCGTTACTTGGACAAAGTACAGAGAAAGCCGGGACAGTTGGAGCATGCCAGCAATCTGATCAGAAAGTACAATCAGGCATTGATCCATGCACAGAATGGCAGTGATGATCTGGCGGTATTACAGTTAAAGAGAATTGTCGAGGAGAAACCGAACTTTGTAAAAGCACATTTGCTTTTGGCTCTTTTGTACATTGGACATGAGGACTATACAAAAGCCGGTAAATCCCTTTATAAAGTCCTTCAGATTGATAAAAACAATCGCAGGGCTGAGCGATATATGGAATATGTAAAATCTAAAACAGGTAAAGCGGACGTGGAAAAACGCAAGCTGAAAAATGCGTTCAACCACCGTGAGATGGAGGACAATGATGTCATTCTGCCGCCGACATATAAGGAAAACACCGGTTGGCAGTCGATCATCAACATCGGTATCGGTCTTGCGCTCGGTGTCATCGTTGTACTGTTTATGATCTTACCGGCTCGTGACCGTTCCCTGAACTATCAGCATAATCAGGAGATGCGGCTCTACGCGGATAAGTTGAATCTGGCCAATCAGGAGGCAGATAAACTTCGAAAAGTAGCAGAGCAGCTGGATGTTGAGAAAGCAAAAGCAGAGGCTGATCTGGAGAATCTGATCGGAGATTCCGACAGCACTTTGGTCCAGTATCAAACCCTTGTAGAGATTTTACAGGCATATCGCAGTGAGGATTTTGACACAGCGGTAAAACAGTACATCGAACTGGATACAACCAAGATCACAAACGAAAATATGTTAAATATCCTGTCTGAGATCGAGACCGATATGGCAGCCAATGCACCGGCTGTATTGGAAAAACTGGCGATTCAGAGTACAGAAGCCGGAGATGCAGATCAGGCACTCCGATACTATGAGGAGTATATGAAGTTTGACGACCGAAATCCTCAGATCATATTCAATATGGCAATGATCTATAAGAATAAGGGAGAAGAAGAAACTTCAGACCAGTTATTCGGTCAGGTTATCATGAACTTTGATAATGAGGAACTGGCAGCAAAAGCAAAAGAAGAACGAGGATATTAGAGAGACTTTACAGAAGAAGAGACTTTTCTGTGAAGTCTCTTTTTTATTTATAAAAACAGTCAGGAGGAATACTTATGGATCCATCTTTTATTTATGAAGCGAAAGGACAAATACTTATCATACATATGCCGGCGGAACTGGATCATCATAATTGTCGCAATCTGCGATATGAGACAGATCTGTTAATGGCAGAGAATTATATTGCAAAACTGATTTTTGATTTTAGCCGCACATCATTTATGGACAGCTCCGGAATCGGCATTCTCTTAAATCGATATAAGCAGATAAAAGCAAGCGGAGGAGAGGTTTCCTTCTATGGAGCCTCTCCGCAGATCCGGCGCATTCTGAAGCTGGGAGGACTGCTGGCTTTGATGCCTCAATTTGAGTCAAAAGAAGAAGCCATTTATCGATAAAGGAGGAGCACAGAATGGAACAGAGAAAAAAGGAAAGAACAAGGTCTCGTGAGGTTATGAGATTAACCTTTGACAGTTGTTCGGAAAATGAAGAATTTGCCAGAGTTGTTGTGGCAGTGTTTGCAGCACGGATGAATCCGACCCTGGAGGAGATTGATGATATTAAGACTGCAGTTTCAGAGGCTGTGACCAATGCTGTGATTCATGGCTATCAGAATGGAGAAGGAATGATCCACATGGAAGCAGCTGTGGAGGAACATGTGCTGTCTGTGACTGTGAGTGACAATGGGGTCGGAATCACCAACATAGAGAAAGCCATGGAGCCGATGTTTAGCACGCTTCCGGAAGAACGGTCCGGAATGGGATTTTCCTTTATGGAGGCATTCATGGATCAGGTGGAAGTGATCTCATCACCGGGCAGCGGAACTTCCGTAACGATGAGAAAGAAAATCGGCAGGTGACAGATATGATCGACACCATGGAGTACATCAAACGTGCACACGGGGGAGATAAAATGGCCAGAGATATGCTGGTCACGGAGAACATGGGGCTCATTTGGAGTATCGTCCGCAGATTTTCAAATCGTGGATACGATTTAGAGGATTTGTTTCAGATCGGCAGTATTGGGCTAATGAAAGCGATCGATAAATTTGATCTGGAAATGGAAGTGAAGTTTTCCACTTATGCAGTTCCGATGATTACAGGAGAAATCCGTCGGTTTTTACGAGATGATGGGATGATCAAAGTCAGCCGTCCATTGAAAGAACTGGCAATGAAGGCAGGAATGGCGAGAGAACGGTTGGAATATGCAATGGGACGAGAACCGACGATCGATGAAATTGCAGAAGAGGTCGGAGTCAGCCGTGAAGAGGTTGCAGCTTCCTTGGAAGCCGGAGCTGAAGTGGAGTCTATTTACCGTCCGCTGAGCAATGATGATGAATCCGGAGGTTGTCTGATCGACAAGCTTTTAGGGAATCATTTAGAAGATGAAGCATTGTTGAACCGTATGGTTTTGACAGAGGTGCTGAAAGAATTAAAACCACAAGAACAAAAGATTATATTTGACAGATATTTTGAAAATAAAACACAGACTGCCATCGCGGATCATCTGGGGATCTCACAAGTACAAGTATCAAGGCTGGAGAAAAAAATACTGATGGAATTACGGAAGAAATTAAATGTATAGAGAAAGTCAAGGCTGCACATACTGAAGGTAATGAAACCTTAAAGAAGGATGTGTAACAATGAATTCCTTAAAAGACAAACTCCATTTTTTGACAGCTGTTTTGTTGTTGCTTTTGATCGGTCTCACAGTCTGGTATGTTTTGTTTTATCTTCAGGGACCAAAGGTCAGTGCAGATGGAACGCTGGTCTATCGTGAGATCGGAAAGCTGGTGGGCGCGTGAGCAGCGGAACTGTATATCTAAAGATTGCACAGATAACAGAAGTTTATAAGTCAGACGTCTATATCAAAGATATTGCAGAAGTACACTGTCAGGACCGTTCCATTGAAGAGAAAATAAAAAATATCAAGGTGATTTCCTTTCAATCACCGGAAAAGGGAAGCAAGATCACATATGTTGGCAGTATCATGGATCTGTTGAACCAGGTGGAAGGTACAGAAAGAAATATTCAGATCAGCAATATGGGACAGGCTGATTTTATTATCAACTACCGAACTGATGCAGGTGGGGTGCTTCCGTTACAATGGATCAAAACAGCGGTCGTGGCGGCCATTTCCTTTTGTGGAGCAGCCTTTGCGATCATGACATTTAACAATGATGCGAGTGTCACGGATGTCTTTGGGAATATCTATCAGTTGGTCATGGGAGTTGAATCAGATGGTGTGACCGTCTTAGAGTTTTCTTATTCGCTTGGTGTGGCACTTGGAATTCTGGTGTTCTTCAATCATTTTGCTTCCTGGAAACTTACTGTAGATCCGACACCTATCGAGGTAGAGATGCGGCTATATGAAGACAATGTGGGAAAAACACTGATCCAGAATCGCGGAAGAAAGGAGCGCGGCATCGATGTATCTTAAACAGGCATTGTTGTTTGTGGTCGGAAGCAGTGCTGGCGGAATTGTGGCAGCAGGTGTTTTTGCATTTTTGGCTATCATCGGAATCTTCCCACGGCTGATCGGAACAACAGGGACCAAGGCGCACGTGATACTCTGTGAGACGATGATGATCGTCGGAGGGATTTTTGGGAATCTGATTGACCTGTACCATATTCCGCGGATGTTTGGAGGTACCATGCTGCTTGTCGGTTGGGGATTATCTATCGGAATCTTTGTAGGATGCCTGGTCATGTCTTTGGCAGAAACGCTAAAAGCACTTCCTGTACTTGCGAGAAGGATTCATCTGGCAGTCGGATTACAATATGTGATCGCTTCCATTGCAGCAGGAAAACTATTAGGTTCTGTAATTTACTTTGTCTATGGTTTTGGAGGTACTTAATGGAAATCGATAAAAAACAATATGGAAATTATGTGAAAGAAGTTACTCCGGTATTTAGTGTGTGGAAAAATATGCGGAATGCATTTTTCGTAGGCGGTGCAATCTGTACGATTGGACAGGCACTGACGAATTTATTTCTATCTATGGACATGGAAAAAGAAACAGCAGCATCCTGGACAACACTTTGCCTGATCGCGGGCAGTATTCTGTTGACAGGATTCAATATTTACCCGAAACTCGTAAAGTTTGCAGGAGCGGGAGCACTTGTACCAATAACCGGATTTGCCAATTCTGTTGTAGCTCCGGCAATCGAGTACAAAGCAGAAGGACAGGTATTTGGCGTTGGATGCAAGATCTTTACAATCGCAGGTCCGGTAATCTTGTTTGGGATTTTTTCAAGCTGGATACTGGGAGTTGTTTATTGGATCGGAAATTTTGCGTAGGTACAGGATGGTTCAAAATATACACAAACGGAGGGAAATACTATGAATGAAAAGCAACGAGGCAAAGCCAGTGTGATCTTTCAAAATCCGCCATTGATCCTTGCAGCCGCCTCGGTAGTTGGAAAAAAAGAAGGAGAAGGTCCGCTTGGGTCATATTTTGATCAGATCGAGGCTGACTCCATGCTCGGAAAAAAGAACTGGGAAGAAGCAGAGAGTGAGCTGCAGACAAGAGCGGTCAGTCTTGTGATCGAAAAGAGTGGGCTGAAAAAAGAGGAAATCCGATACTATTTCGGCGGTGACCTCCTTGCACAGTTGATCGCAACCTCATTTGGCATATTAAATATGGAATTTCCGATGTTTGGAATTTATGGCGCCTGTTCCACCATGGGAGAAGCCATGGGACTAGGGGCTATGGTGGTAGAAGGCGGTTTTGCAGATCACGTGGCAGTTGCGGCTTCCAGTCATTTTGCTTCAGCAGAAAAACAGTTTCGTTTTCCTCTGGAATATGGTAACCAGCGCCCCTATTCTGCGACATGGACGGTAACGGGATGTGGTTCCGTGATCTTGTCTGCAAATCACGGAAATAAAAGGGTCAAGGGAAAGAAACCATTGGCGAAAGTAACTGGAGTCACAACCGGTAAGATTGTTGATATGGCATTTAAGGATTCCATGAATATGGGAGCCGCTATGGCGATGGCCGCAATGGATACGATACTCACAAATTTCAGAGATCTTGGTGTGGATGAAACCTATTATGATAAGATCATAACCGGCGATCTTGGGCAGATCGGAAGAAGACTTCTTCTTGATTATCTGGTGAAGGCCGGATATGATGTCGAAAGTCGTTATATGGACTGCGGAATTGAGATTTTTCGGGATGAGACACAGGATACACATGCAGGAGGAAGTGGTTGTGGATGTTCTGCATCGGTTCTCTGTGCATACATTTTACCTCAAATTCGAGATGGTGTATGGAAGCGAGTGCTGTTTATTCCGACCGGTGCTTTATTGTCGACGGTCAGCTATAACGAAGGACAGAGTGTTCCGGGAATTGCGCACGCGGTGATTTTGGAAAAATGTGATTGTGACTAGGAGAAAAGAATGGACTATGTAAAAGCATTTTTAGTGGGTGGAGTAATCTGTGCACTGTCACAGATCTTGATGGATAAGACAAAATTGATGCCCGGAAGGATCATGGTGCTGCTTGTGGTGAGTGGAAGTGTATTAGGTTTTTTGGGACTATATCAGCCGTTCGCCGAATGGGCAGGTGCAGGTGCAACCGTTCCGCTTCTTGGATTTGGAAACCTGCTCTGGACCGGGATCCAGAAAGCAGTTGGCGAAGATGGTTTCCTGGGTATTTTTAAGGGTGGTTTTACTTCCAGTGCTGTGGGAATCTCAGGTGCACTGATTTTTGGGTACCTTGGATCCTTGATCTTTAAACCAAAAATGAAGCATTAGACGACAATGATTGACAGCAATCCTCCGATATAGTAAAATGGGAAAATAATATTTTAAAAAGGAGTGATTGTTTCGTGGATATAGACAGTTGTCTATTGTATCTATTCTTTCTCTTTTGTTCAGCGTATTTCGCATGTTGCGAAACTGCATATACAGCAGTGAGCAGAGTGCGACTTCGCACCATGGCCGATAAAGGCAATAAGCGGGCGAAAACAGCCCTTTGGGTTTGTGACCGGTTCGATAAGACCCTGACCACGATCCTGATCGGCAACAATGTTTTCCACGCCAGTTGTGCGTCCTTGTCCGCATTGCTTGTAATGCGCCAGTTTTCTACAGAGTATGTAGTGTATGGTACGATCATTACAACCGTTATCGTGTATCTATTTGCTGAGATGCTTCCAAAGAGTCTTGCCAAAGCGAGAAGTGAGGAGATCGCATTAGTTTTTGCAGGCAGCATGCAGCTGATCGTACGGTTATGTACTCCGGTATCATTCCTGTTTTCCGGTATTTCCAATACGTTATCTCATACATTGGCAGCGGAAGACAGCGGAAAGGTAACAGAAGAAGACTTGCTGAACATTATTGAAACGATTGAAGATGAAGGTGTTTTAGAACCGGAAAAACAGGCGCTTGTAAATTCAGCGATCGAGTTTGGTCAGAAACGGGCAGAAGATATCATGGTTCCGATCGGAGAAGTGGTTCGTATATCCAGCTCAACCTCACTTGATAAACTGGCTGAGTTTATCCGTATGTCGCCGTATTCTCGTATCCCGATCTATGAGGGAAGAGAAGACAATATTGTAGGAATCCTTCCGACTAACGATTTTCTGAACCGTTATGTACAGAAACAGCCGATCATGCTTCGTAAGATGCTGTTAAAGCCGTACGTGTTCGATAAGAAGATCGAGGTTTCCGAGCTGCTCCAGAGAATGCGTCTCAACAAACTCCACATGGTATTCATCTGCGATGAGAATCGTAAAAAAGTAGGCGTTATCACCATGGAAGACATTCTGGAAGAGCTGGTTGGAGATATTCAGGACGAGAGCGATGCAGGCGAAGGCCTGCAGCTGATGTAGGGAGGAGGATACGTGTATGGCATATATTGGTATTTTCCTTTTACTGATGGGCTCCGCATTTTTCTCGGGTTCTGAGATTGCATATACCTCTCTCAATAAATTGAAACTCAAAAAAGAAAGTGAAGATCCCAAGGGAGTCATGAAGGTCGTTCTCTACATATACAACCATTACGACCGAGCATTATCTACGATCTTGATTGGTAACAATCTGGTAAATATTGCGGCGACTTCAATTGCGACAGTTCTTGCTGTCAGCCTGGCTGCTTCCATGGAGGGAAGGATCACAGATGATGTGGCTTCTACCGTGGTAACTGTGGTTATGACAGTCTTGATCCTGATCTTTGGTGAGATCACTCCGAAAATGGTGGCGAGACGATGCAACGAATCCATTGCAAAGTTTGCCGCATATCCGTTACGTATTTTGATGATCCTCTTTTTCCCGGCTGTGTTGATCACAACGGGGGTTGTAAATCTTTTCAGTCTTTTGTGGAAAAAAGATGACCGAGAAGAGGTAACGATCACGGAAGAGGAATTTGAAAATATTTTGGATACGGTAGAAGATGAGGGTATTATTGATGAAAATCAGACCGATCTTTTACAATCCGCGCTGGAATTTACGGATCAGGATGCAGCTGATATCCTGACACCGCGAATTGATGTCATTGGTTTTGAGATCAATGACAGCATGGAATATATTTTAAAGACTATTTCAGAGACTCAGTTCTCCAGATTTCCGGTCTATGACCGTACTATCGACCATATCATCGGTGTTTTATACGTAAAGAACTTTTTAAAAGAACTGATGATCAATGAAAACGTGGAACTGAAGAGTCTGATCCTGGAACCGATCTATATTCCGAAGACGATGAAGCTTCATGCGATCATGAACGAATTCCGTGTGAGCCAGACCCATATGGCAGTTGTTGCTGATGAATATGGCGGAACGATGGGAATCGTTACCATGGAAGACGTTTTGGAACAGCTGGTTGGCGAGATCTGGGATGAAAATGACGATATCGTCAATGACTGGCAGGAACTTTCCAAGACTCGTTTCGAGTGTTCCGGAGACATGAATCTCAGTGAGTTGTTTGATAATCTGGATCTCGATGATGAAGAGCTGGAAACTGATTGTACAACCGTGGGCGGATGGGCAGCAGAGGTGATCGGTGCGATGCCGGTTGAGTTCGATGCATTCGATTACAAGAATTTTACAATTCTGGTAAAGCATGTAGATGAGAATCATCGAATCGAAAGAATGCTGATCTTGAAGCACAATTTTGGAAATGAAGAAGAATAAATAAGTTAGCGCCGGGAGCGATCAGCCCCGGCGCTAGTTGTTTTTCATGATTTGGTTTTATGGTCTGCCTGCTGCAGGTCCGTAGCTTCCCGGTCCGTAATTGTTGTTAGAATCGGAGTTTCCGGAACTGCTGTAACCAGGTCCCAGATAACCAGGTCCCAGAGGGATCGTGGTGATCGTAGAGGAAGAAGAATCGTTGAAATCATTGGAATCATTTTCCTCCGGAAGTGTCTCAACTTCTGTAATGTGGATCGGACATGGTTCTGGCTGAGCAATGTAGTTCGAATCGTCGGTCGCTCCTGTTTCATTAGCAGGAAGAACCATAGCAGCTCTCTGGATTTTGGATTCTTCCGGACAGAACTCAGTCGGAGTACCACCGGATTCTGCACATACGGTTGTTAACACGTGATGGCTGCAGAGTTCAGTAGGAGCAGTACCTTTTTCGAAGTATTCTGTGTAAATGGAACTTCCTCGCGGATCCAATTCACAGATACCCGGACTTGCAAGCATACCGGATTTGCGACAAACTTCAACCGTTTCAATGGAATCCGGCATATGGAATCCTACGTCTGCAAGACCTTCATGAGCCTGCGTCATGATCTTACGCCAGATCTTCTTATGATAAGAAGTGCTGCTGCCGATCGCAGAAATCTTCTGGTTTTCATCACATCCGGACCAAACACCTGCGGTGTAGTGCGGAGTATAACCAACGAACCAGATGTCATTGTTGTCAGAGGTTGTACCGGATTTACCCGCATTGGACATTCCAGGAATGTTGGCAGACGGGCTGGTGGAACTTAAGCTTACACCAGGAGAAGCGTACATCAGACTGCTTTCCATGGACTGTGCCATCGCATCAGTTAAAAGGAATGCGGTTGATTCTTTAATAACACGTCTGGTTTCCGGTTCACTTTCAAGGATCACTTTTCCATCATGGTCAAGGATCTTTGTAAAGAAGATCGGTTTCGTATAAATACCTTCGTTTGCGATAGCTGCATAAGCGGCTGTCAGTTCGAGGTTTGAAACACCGTTTGTAATACCGCCGAGAGCAGTAGAAGCATTGTAATCACTGTCTGTCAGGGAAGTGATTCCGAAGTTTCTGGTGTATTCCACACCAAGTTCAGCTGTAACCGTTTCCATCATGCATCGTACGGTTACGATGTTCATGGAATAGACAATACCATCACGGATGTTGCTGTATCCGAAATAGCCCTTGTTGCCATACCAGTTGCGGAACGTTTTTGCACCGACTGTGTACGGAGCATCATAGTAAACTGATGCAAGGGTGTCTCCGCAAGTGTCGATCGCCGGAGCGAATGTCGTAAGCACTTTGAATGTGGAGCCCGGCTGTTTTACTGTATTGGTAGCTCGGTTTAAGGATCGGCTGATCTCTTTTTCACCGCGGCCGCCATTGATCGCTTTGACATATCCCGTGGACTGATCCATGAGAACGAAGGAGAGCTGCGGCTGGAGTACATAGTATGTGGATTCACCAAGCACAGTGTCGCCTTCTTTCAGCATTGCTTCCTTGTAAGTTGCAACTGCTTCGGCAGCTTCTTCCTTAGAACTAAACAGTCCGTCAAAGGAAGCTCTTCCAAGGTCTTTTTTGAAGTAGTTCTTCATACTCTCGTCGGAGTAATGAGTCGTCGTACCGTCCGCATGCTGAAGGGAAAGACGGTAATCAACAGAATAATAAACAACATCGTAGTTTTCTTCATTGTTTACTTCTGAATCGACGATTGCCTGAAGCTTCGGGTCCTGGGTTGTATAAATTGAAAGACCGCCGGAGAAGAGTAGGTTGTAGGCCTGTGTTTCCGTATAACCTTTCTTTTCCTGAAGAGCTTCAAGAACCTGTTCGATCAGCTCATCTGTGAAGTACGTATATGCAGTATTGCTTTCCTTGGAAACCAGATCAACGTTCTGGATCCTGGAGTATACATCGTCTGCCAGAGCTTCTTCCTGCTCATCTTTGGTGATATAGCCCTGTTCGTACATATACTGTAAAATAACGCGGCGCTTGTCCTCGTTGTTTTTCCGACCTTTTTCAGAAATCGGATTTAATTTGGATGGGTTCTGAGTGATACCGGCGATAACAGCACTTTCGGAAAGAGTAAGTTCCGAAACGTCTTTGTCAAAATAACGTTTAGCTGCAGCCTTAACACCAAGAGTATTATTACCCAGGTTGATCGTATTCAGATAGTTTTTCAGGATAATCTTTTTATCCATGACTTTTTCCAGCTTGATCGCAAGATACCACTCCTGAATCTTTCGTTCCAGAGTTTCACCGAAGGTATCTTCGTTACCGCCTGCAAAGACGTTATTTTTGATCAGCTGCTGTGTCAGTGTACTTCCGCCGCCCGCCGGATCATTGGTCAGAACTCCGACAACCGCACGCATAATAGCACGGAAGTCAATTCCCTTGTGGTCCCAGAAACGTGCATCTTCGATCGCAACAAATGCGTCGATCAGATCCTGCGGAAGTTCATCATAAGTCGCCTCCAGACGGTTTGCGCCGGATTTGACCAGTGTCTCGGTAAGATTTCCTTCGCTGTCGTAGACCATGGTAGCAAAGCCGCTCGGCTCAATACTTGCCACATTGATCTCAGGAGCGGAGTCAATAATACCCTTAAAGACTCCATAACCCAGACTGACACCAAGCACAAAAACAAAGGCTACCATGACCAAAGTAATCTTAATGCAGTATAGCAAAAGCTTGTTGGTAACTTTCTCTGATTTGGCTGTGGTCTTTTTCAGCTTCCGGGTTACGTCATTTTTTCCATATTTCATTCAGGAAGCCTCCTTTACCATCTAAACATTATATCAAATTTTTTTTCAATAATAAATAGCTATTGTGGATTTTGTTCGAATGTATTATGATATTTTTGACACCTAAGTAGAAAAATATGAAAAAACAGGAGAGTATGCCATGGCAGACAGTTACAAAATTCTTTATGAAGGCGGAGAAGCGGAGATCGAAGTAAAGAAATCACGCTTTATTGCAAATACAAAACCTGTGAGATCGGAAGAAGAGGCAGTAGCATTTATCGCTGAGATGAAGAAAAAGTATTGGGATGCCAGACACAATTGTCCTGCGTTTACCATCGGTAAGAATCACGAATTAACCAGATGCAGCGATGACGGAGAACCTGCCCAGACAGCGGGAAGACCGATGCTCGATGTGCTTTTAGGTGAAGATATCCACAATATGTGTGTGGTGGTGACCAGATATTTCGGAGGAACTCTTCTTGGTACAGGCGGACTTGTGCGTGCATATTCCGGTGCGGTAAAAGAAGGTCTGGAGATGAGCGAGATTGTTGAAAAACATCGCGCGTATGAAATGATGGTAGAAACTGATTATACCGGAGTCGGAAAGATCCAGTATATTTTAGGTCAGGAAGGAATTACGATCCTGGATAGTGTATACACAGATAAAGTAGAGTTCCAGCTCCTGGTTCCGGTTGCACTGTACGATGGACTTGTAAAGAAGATCACAGAGGGTACCAGCGGCGGAGCCAAGATTGAAAAGGGCGATGAAATCTGGTACGGACTCTTAAATAAAGAAGTAATTTTATTCGAGGATTAATGAACATACAATTTTGTACTTGCATTTTATAGTACACGGTGCTATAATTTTGACTCGGAAAATTGACCTGGATTTTGAATGCCTGAAACCCGGCCATTCAAAATCCTTTTTTATTCAGAAAAGAGGCTTTTTTATATGAAGATCAAGCGTGACGACATTAGAAACGTAGCGATCATTGCCCATGTTGACCATGGTAAAACAACACTGGTAGACCAGCTCTTAAAGCAGAGTGGTGTATTCCGTGAAAATCAGGAAGTTGCAGAACGTGTCATGGACTCTAACGATATCGAGCGTGAGCGCGGTATCACGATCCTGTCCAAGAACACAGCTGTTTTCTATAAAGGAACAAAGATCAACATTATCGACACCCCTGGACATGCAGATTTCGGCGGCGAAGTAGAACGTGTTCTGAAGATGGTAGATGGTGTTATTCTTGTAGTAGATGCATTTGAAGGTCCGATGCCGCAGACAAAGTTTGTTTTACAGAAGGCATTGGAACTGGATCTTCATGTAATTGTGTGTATCAATAAGATCGACCGTCCGGAAGCCAGACCGGATGATGTTATTGACGAGACACTTGAGTTATTTATGGATCTTGATGCTTCTGATGAACAGCTTGACTGTCCGTTTGTTTTTGCATCTGCAAGATCCGGTTTTGCAAAGAAGGAACTGGGCGATCCGGAAGTGGATATGAGCCCGCTGTTTGAAACGATCGTTGAGTACATTCCGGCACCGGAAGGTGATCCGGAAGCAGAGACACAGATGCTGATCAGCACCATCGACTTCAACGAGTACGTAGGTCGTATCGGTGTCGGCAAGATTGACAATGGTTCCATCCGAGTGAATCAGGAGTGTGTGATCGTAAACCATCACGAGCCTGACAAAAAGAGAAAAGTAAAGATCGGTAAATTATATGAGTACGACGGTCTGAACCGTGTGGAAGTACAGAGCGCGCAGATTGGTTCCATCGTAGCGATCACAGGTATTACAGACATTCATATTGGTGATACGATCTGTGATCAGGAGAACCCGGTGGCAATCCCGTTCCAGAAGATCTCTGAGCCGACTATTTCCATGAACTTTATGGTAAATGACAGCCCGTTAGCAGGCCAGGAAGGCAAGTACATCACTTCCCGTCATATCCGTGACCGTTTATTCAGAGAATTAAATACAGACGTCAGCCTTCGTGTCGAAGAAACTGACTCTGCAGACTGCTTCAAAGTATCCGGTCGTGGTGAGCTTCATCTGTCCGTCCTTATTGAGAATATGAGACGTGAAGGTTTTGAGTTCGCAGTAAGTAAGGCAGAAGTCATTTATAAAACAGATGAGAGAAACCGTAAGTTAGAGCCGATGGAGATCGCATATGTAGATGTTCCGGAAGAGTTCTCCGGTTCTGTCATTCAGAAACTGACAAGCCGTAAAGGTGAGCTTCAGGGTATGAGTCCGGCAAACGGTGGTTATACAAGATTAGAGTTTGCGATCCCGTCCAGAGGTCTGATCGGTTACAGAGGCGAATTCTTAACAGATACAAAGGGTAACGGTATTTTAAATACAATCTTTGACGGTTATGCTGAGTACCGTGGTGACTTAAGTTACAGAAAGAATGGCTCCCTGATCGCATTCGAGGCAGGTGAATCCATTACTTACGGTCTGTTCAATGCCCAGGAGAGAGGTGCTCTCTTTATCGGACCGGGTGTGAAGGTTTATTCCGGTATGGTTGTCGGTTCCTGTCCGAAAGCAGAGGATATCGAACTGAACGTTTGTAAGACAAAGAAACTGACTAACACACGTTCCTCCAGTGCAGATGAGGCGTTAAAGCTGACACCGCCGCGTGATATGAGCTTAGAGCAGTGTCTGGATTTCATTGATACAGACGAGCTTCTTGAGGTAACACCGAAGAATCTTCGAATCAGAAAGAAAATCCTGGATCCGACAATGCGTAAGAGAGCTGCGTTTAACAAGAAGAATCAGCAGTAAGGAATATGGAGCATATTTTAGTAAGTGCCTGTCTCTGCGGCAAAGACTGCAAATGGGACGGAGGCAATAATAAAAATCAAAAATTATTAGATTATATGGAATCCATGAAGGGAAAAGCAGAGTTCCATGAAGTTTGCCCGGAACAGATGGGAGGACTTCCG
>JAZRLX010000235.1:0-3209 GCA_045647085.1 Pilosibacter sp. | reverse complement strand
GATGAAGCGAGAATACGATACCCGTCAGGAAGGTGCCCGTAAACGAGCTGTCAAAGCTGCAAAGTTTCCGTACCTTAAAACCTTTGACGAACTGGAACTGGAACGCTTTGAGCATGTCGATGCCGCATATCTTCAGGAACTGGCTTCCTGCGATTTTATCAAAGAACGGCGGAACATCGTAATGATCGGCAATCCCGGTACCGGAAAGACCCACTTTTCCATTGCTCTTGGCATCAAAGCCTGTAACCTTGGCATGAAGGTGCGCTTTTTTACGGCAGCCAATCTTGCGAATGCACTGGTCGAGGCCCAGGACAACCGGTCTCTGCTGAGACTGGAAAAGCAGATCGATTCTGCAGACCTTCTGATCATTGACGAGTTGAGTTATCGTAAGTACGTAATAATCGGTATATTGAAAAATCAATAATCCCGTCTGACTTTTTCTGATTGTCAGTCGGGATTATTAATGTCAATTTGTGTTCGGCATATTTCCGGAAGGGTCGGGGACCAGGGCAATAATGACTGAATCGATTCCTCCGATGGAAAGGCCGGCAGTTTCCTCATTTCATCCAATACGTAGGTCAAATAATTATATGGTTTTAACCCATTCATCAGAGCCGTCTCAGTTATGCTGTATATGACCGCGCTGGCTTCTGCTCCACGGATGCTTTTCGCAAACAGCCATCCGCGTCTGCCAATCGCAAAGTTTTTCAGCCTTCTCTCGCAATCGTTATTGTCGATAGGCAGATGACCATCGTCAAGGTATCTTTTCAGGTACTCTTCCTGATTCAACGCATAATTGACCGCTTTTCCGATTTGTGTCGAACGGTTCACTTTATTTTCCAGGGAATGCAGCCACTGAAAGAAAGCCTCTAAAAGCGGCTTTGCCTGCTTTTGACGCTCCTGGTACCGTTCCTCCGGACTCATCTCCTTCGTGAGTTCTTCGATTTTATATAGCATCTGAATCCGGGTCATTGCCTGGTGTGCTGTTGTCTTTTTTAGTTCTTCTTTCTTGAACTCCTTCTTCAGTATTTTCAGCGCTTCTTCGAAACGTCTCCTCGAATGGGCCAGACAGCCGGTTACCGTGATATGTTCCGGAAGGTTGTGATAAGGTTGATAACCGTCACAGGTTAGATAACATTCTCCAATCCCTTTCAGAAACTCCACCGGATGATAACCGCCACGGGTTCGTTCATAATCAAACAGAACCATGTGCGGGCCATCCTGGAATCTTCCGGTCATATACACCCACATCCAGTTTTGAGTCTCCGGCTTCTGATCCGGTTCGTCCAACACCTGGATCCTTGTCTCATCACAATGGATGTAGCGGCACTTTAAAAATGCCTGTTTCATGGCATCATAAAGCAGACGCAGATAGCGTTCAGCGCATAGAATCATCCAATTTGACAGGGTCTTAGTGCTAAGGTTAAGATCGTAGCGGATAAATTCCCGCGATTGCCGATCCAGTGGCATTCCCTGAACAAACTTTGCATTCATGACGCCCGAAACCAGCGATGCTGTAGCAAGACTTCCTTTTAACAAAGCATTCTCTTTCGGAGCTCTTTTCATGGTACTGCATTTTGGACAGCTGTATACATAAGTGATTTCTTCAACAACTTCAAAATGAGCCGGGATAAATTCCAGAAACTTTCTGATTTCTGTTGTCACGACGTTCATTTTGGTTCCGCATTCCGGGCAAAGACGTTCTTCACCGGAAAGTTTGTTTTTAATCGTACGGGTAACAGGAAAACGAGACAAATCCTCTTCTTTCTTTCCTTTTCTCTTTTTTCTTCTGTATTTCTTTGGCAGGATCTCTTCGTATTCCGGTTCTTCCTGATCCGGATCACATTCTGCTTCAGCCTCGTTGAAAATACTCAGCTGTTCGCTATTATCCGCAAAGCGTTCACTGGAAGCGCCAAAGCGCCTGCGTTCCATCGCAGAAAGTTTATCCGAAACCATTGCATACATAAATTCCAGTTCCGCGTATTTTTCCTGCAGAAGCTGGTATTGCTGCGTCATGGCATCGGTTTCTGCCTGTAGACGGTCATGTTTGGACTGCAATTTCTTCAGGTCTTCTTCTTGTTTCTCTACAATCTCCTTCTGCTGTCCCTGCATGAGAAGCACTGTCCGACGCAGCTGTTCCGGACTCATTTTATTCAGTTTTTCCCATGTATATTTCGAAGAATTGTCCTGTTTCATCATAGTTATATTGTACCATATACCAGGAAAAAAATCCATGGTATATGAGGGGAAACCATTGAAATTTCAATCGTTTTTAGAGTTCTCTTCCTCCTTCTTTCTTGTGGCTTCAAAGAACAATTTCCGGATGATGCTCACGAAAAACTCCTTTTGGGTGAAGCGTCAATCCATCACACAACCATTGAATTTCTCTGCCGGTGACCTTAAGAAGGTCATCTGGTTTATCTGGCCACCGGAAATATTGGCGGTCCAGGCGCTTCATCAGGATCCAGAATCCGGAGCCATCCCATTGCAGCATTTTTATCAGGGTCTTCCGTTTATTGCAGAAGGCAAACAGGCAACGCGAGTAGGGATCCAGTTGAAAACGTAGTTTAATGATGTTAGATAAACCATTGTAACTCTTACGAAGATCTGTAGCGCCACAGCACAGATATACTGTGGTATTTCCTGCAAGGTCAAACATGGGAGCACAATACGCCGATCAACCGATCCATCATCTCTCTGGAGCACGAAGGATAGAGTTCGATCCGGATTCCATTCATGTTGAAAACGACAGGTGGCATCGTCCCCTCTGTCTGACTCACTTCTGATTCGGAAGGAAGTCTGGCAAAGATGGGATCCGAGGGTGATTCCAGTTCAATTTCGCATTCTTTGATCCTGTGATTCCAATAACGGAAAGTAGACAAAGCGAATTGATGTTGCTCACACCATGTCTTCTGTGATAATCCACTGCGCTGATAGTCTTTGATCCGCTGTCTCCATTGTTCCATACGTTCTTCTCGATTCATTTTAATTATTGATATACCTCCTTCATTTCGATATTTGGGAAAGTATATCAAAAGTAGAAATCCTTTTTTAGATACCGATTATTACGTGCTTACGTTGAAAACACAGGTTCATTTGTAGATGTAAAGAGTGGGAGTTATTATGCTGATGCTGTTTCCTGGGCTGTAGAGAAGGAGATAACGAATGGAATCTCAAAAGAGACGTTCGAGCCGGAACAGAGCGAAATC
>JAZRLX010000234.1:0-3831 GCA_045647085.1 Pilosibacter sp. | reverse complement strand
TCGCTATCGCAGCTGATGATGTAGCTCACGAGAGCCGTGCATTCCTTTGGGATGCAGCTGAGGACGAGGCAGATGCTATGATGGCACTTGCTAAACAGTTCGCAGCAATCGATTACGAAGTTCTTCTTTACGATCCGAAGTCTGCAGAGAACCGCCGTGGTGAGTTCGTTGCAAACATGGTTAAAGAGAGCGGCGCTCAGGGTCTTGTACTGTTCATGCAGCAGTTCTGTGATCCGGAGGAGATGGAGTATCCGTACCTCAAGAAAGCTCTTGATGATGCTGGTATCCCGCACATCAAACTTGGTATTGATCAGCAGATGCGTGACTTCGGTCAGGCTCGTACAGCTATCCAGGCGTTCGCTGACGTATTAGAGCTTAACAAATAATCATTGTTAAATTCAATCGCCGCAGGGAGATTCATTCCTTGCGGCGATTTTTATTTTGGTATGTTATGGACAAACATTTATTATATTACTATCTGGGATGTATTGTACTCAGCATCGCTGCAAACACGGCTCATCCGGTGACTCCAACACTCTTTACAAACTTTGGATTAGGTAGTTATATGTTTGGCGTGGCTATGGCAGCGCAGATGTTGACAAACTTTTTATTTTCCCCTTTTTGGGGATGGATCAGTTCCTATGCATCCAGTCGTAAAGTACTTTTGGTTACTTGCATTGGTTATGCTTTTGGACAAGCGCTTTTCGGACTTTCATCAACGGAAATGGGATTTACATTGGCTCGTGCAATCGCGGGAATCGGATGTGGAGGCTGTTTCGTATGTATCTTGACTTATATTGTAAATACGGCTCCGGACCCGATAACACGAGGAAAACAGCTGGCAGTTAATGCGACGATTCAGTCTGTATTTGGTGCATTTGGTTATTTTGTGGGTGGTTTGCTTGGCGAAGTGTTCACATATCTTGCAATCATTGTTCAAGTGATCCTATTAGTGGTTTCTGGATTTATATTCTATTTTGGATGTAAAGATGACGCCATATACTCGATGCATGAATTGAAAAATACCAAAGGATTTGCAGAGATCAATCCATTTCACAGTTTTCTTCTTGCAAGAAATTTCCTGACACCGATGTTCATGATCTTATTTATTGTAGCTTCGCTTCAGGAACTGGGTTACAATTGTTTCGATCAGACATTTAACTACTATATACGAGATCAGTTTCAGTTCTCATCCGGATATAATGGAATATTAAAAGGTATCATGGGATTGATCACATTGGTAGCAAACAGCACTATTTGCATCTGGCTGTTAAGGAAGACGGATAATCGTAAGGCTGTAGTTTGGGTTCTTGCAATTTGTTCGGCATCTATGTTCGGAGTTGTCTGGTTTGAGGAGATCATTCCGTTCATCATAGTTTTTGTTATTTTTTATGCATTCAACTCGATCAGTGTTCCGTTGATCCACAATTTAGTGGCTGGCAGTGGACCGGAAGAGCAGAACAGCCTGATCATGGGATTTTGCAATTCGATAAAATCCCTTGGTGGAATTATTGGAGCTTTATTTGCGGGATTGTTATATACAGCGAATCCGAAACTACCGTTTATGTTCGGTTTCGCATCATTTGTAACTGCAACGATTTTGGCAGTAACTTATAAGAAAGCAGAAAAGAAGTAATAGATATGCAAAGATCAAATCAAAAACAGCCGTGACACTGGAATTACCAGATATCACGGCTGTTGATCTTATTTTGGAACAATGTTCAAATGCGGGAGATATCCCAGATCAGAGGATAATTCTGCTGCAAATGATTTCACATATCCGGAGAGTGTATCCAGAGAATTCACATCATTCAGTCGGATCTCCGGAGTAATAATACCGATGGAACATGCAAGTTCACCTTCTGCATTGAAAACCGGTGCACCGATACCGATCGCATCTGCCACATAATCACCGCGGGAGATCGCATAGCCATCCGTACGGATCTTTTCAAGGTCTGCAAGAAGATCAGCTGGACGAACGTATGGGAATGCTCTGTCCTGCATGATGATATTCTTCATATATTCATCGATAAAGTTCGGGGACTGATAAGCCAGAAGAACCTTTCGGATCGCACCGCAGTGCAGGTGCATCTCGTAACCGAATTCCTCAACAACTTTTAAATGGCTTGGTCCATCCACTTTTTCGATAACAAGACCTTTGTTTCCAACCGGAATGATCAGATATACATCTTCACCGGTTTTTTGGGAGAGAGATGCAAGGATTGGTTTTGCGGCATCCTGAAGGCGGATTCCTTTGGAAGCAGCCTTTCCCAGAGGGATCAAAGCCGGACCAAGGCGATAGGTATGTGAACGTTCGTCACGGATCACATACTTTCTTTCGCAAAATGTCTGAAGAATACGATGAACAGTGCTTGGAGGAAGATTCATGGTATCTGCCAATTCAGCAATCGTAAAACTTCGATTTTTTTCCTTCAGAACTTCCAATAATTCCATAGAGCGAAGAAGGCTCTGTATCATTTAGTTGGCTCCTTCCGTATCTTCCTCTACAGTAGCAGCGATCGGTGTTTCTTTGACCGGTTCCTCTGTAATCTCTGCGGTTGATTCTTCTGTTTCCTGACAATCAGCCAGAGCAGCTTCTTCTGCAGCATCAGCATCCTCACAGGATTTGCACTTATTAGAATCAAGAGAGATGTAGTTGCGCTTTGAATCAGTACAAGACATCGGTTCATCTTTTGTTGTTTCTACAATCTCATCTTCTTCATAATCATGGAAATCTTTGTCAATTTCATCGTTGAAAGATTTGTACTTTAAATAGTAGGAAATGCCTGCGATTGCACCAATTGCAGCGCTGGCAGCGATCAATAAACCTGTTTTCTTTTTGGACATGGTCATTCTCCTTTCTTATTAAATTTATCATAATCCAAATCAAATAAAATGAAAAGGGATAATTATGAAGAAAATGAAAAAAAACGAAAAATTTCCTAAAAGTTAGCACTCGCGCCTTGACACTGCTAATAATGCATGATATAACATTACTTGTGTAACGGGAGCATAGGAAAAGTTCCCCAATTTGGCATATAAAATAAAGTAGAATTAACAAGGAGGCGTCAGTAATGAAATTAGTACCATTATTTGACAAAGTTGTTTTAAAACAGTTAGTAGCAGAAGAGACAACCAAATCCGGTATCGTACTTCCGGGTCAGGCAAAAGAGAAACCGCAGCAGGCTGAGGTTATCGCTGTTGGACCGGGCGGAATGGTTGAAGGTAAAGAAGTAGTTATGCAGGTTAAGGTTGGAGATCAGGTTATCTACTCCAAGTTTGCAGGTACAGAAGTAAAAGCTGACAACGATGAGTTCATCATCGTAAAGCAGAGCGATATCCTTGCAATCATCGAGAAATAATCGGAACGAAACTTAATTTTGGAGGTATTTAAATCATGGCGAAAGAAATCAAATACGGCGTAGAAGCCAGAAAAGCTCTTGAAGCTGGTGTAAATAAACTTGCTGACACAGTTCGTGTGACAATCGGACCGAAAGGAAGAAACGTTGCTCTTGACAAATCCTTCGGTGCTCCGCTTATCACAAACGACGGTGTAACAATCGCAAAAGAGATCGAATTAGAAGATGCTTTCGAGAACATGGGTGCACAGCTTGTAAAAGAAGCTGCTACAAAGACAAACGATGTAGCAGGTGACGGTACAACAACAGCAACCGTTTTGGCACAGGCAATGATCAACGAAGGTATGAAGAACTTGGCTGCCGGTGCAAATCCAATCATTTTAAGAAAAGGTATGAAGAAAGCTACAGACTGTGCAGTAGAAGCTATTGCAAGTATGAGCTCTAAAGTAAACGGTAAAGAACATATCGCAAG
>JAZRLX010000233.1:0-1764 GCA_045647085.1 Pilosibacter sp. | reverse complement strand
GCCATGGGTCTGACTGTTCTTGTTGGACAGAGGATCGGTGAAAAACGACCGGACCAGGCGGGAGATGTTATCGGAAATGGCATTTGTCTTTTTGGTGTTCTGGCACTGATCATTACAGTGTTCATGGTCACAGGAGCTGAAGCTGCAGCAACGATCATGCATGCGCCGACGGAGGCTTTTGAGCAGACTGTTGCGTATATTCGGATCTGTTCTGCAGGAACACTCTTTATTGTCGCTTATAATCTGCTTGGCAGTATCTTCCGCGGCATTGGAGATTCTAAAATGCCGCTGATTACAGTAGCGATCGCATGTGTAGTAAATATTGTAGGCGATCTGCTGTTTGTAGCGGTTCTTCAGATGGGTGCAGCCGGTGCTGCGATCGCGACGGTGCTTGCACAGGCAGTGAGCGTTGCCATGTCTCTTCTTATCATTAAAAAGCGACCGCTTCCGTTTGCATTCAAACGATCCAACATTTGTTTTGGAAAGCAGAATATCAAGAAGATCCTGGCTCTCGGAACACCGATCGCGTTCCAGGAGTTATTGGTTGGTATTTCCTTCCTGGTTTTACTGGCAATCGTAAACTCCATGGGTGTAATCGCGTCAGCCGGAGTAGGCGTGGCAGAAAAACTGTGCGGTTTCATTATGCTTGTTCCGTCATCCTTTATGCAGGCGATGTCTGCCTTTGTAGCACAAAACATGGGAGCAAGGAAACCAGACCGCGCAAATCGAGCATTATTTTATGGAATCGGGACTTCTCTGCTGGCAGGATGTTTCTTGTTTTATCTGGGATTCTTCCACGGAGATCTGCTTGCTGCGATCTTTGCAAAAGATGCAGAAGTTATCCTGGCAGCTGCAGAATATTTAAAATCCTATGCCATTGACTGCCTGTTTACCGCATTCTTATTCTGCTTTATGGGTTACTTTAACGGATGCGGAAACACCTTCTTCGTGATGATCCAGGGAATTGTCGGTGCATTCTGTGTGCGAATTCCGGTTGCATTTTTTATCAGCAAGATGGCAGGTGTAACACTGTTCAAGTTAGGACTGGCTACGCCTTGTTCGACAATTGTCCAAATTATTATGTGTATTTTGTATTTTATAATAAACAAAAGAAGGAAATCGGACGACTTAAATTTCGAATATTAAAATCTTGACTAAAAAATGATGTATACATTCAGAAAAATAGGTAATCGTTGACAAAGACCTATGTTTGGCGTATACTGTAAGCTATGGTATATTGAGTGTTCTATTTTCATTTACCAAAATGCTAAAAGGAGGGGAAAATCATGGGACGTTCAAAAGCAGAATTGAAAAAAGCTGCTTGTGAAGCGATCGACAGAAACCGTGATAAGATTATCGAGTTGGGGGATTCGATTTTCGCAGAGCCGGAGCTTGGTTATAAGGAGTTTAAAACTTCTAAGAAATTCCAGGCAGCGATGGATGAACTCGGTTTCCAGTACGAGAGCGGCGTAGCGATCACAGGTGTTATCTCTACTCAGCAGGGTAAAGAGAGCAAGATGAAAGTTGCGTTAATGGGCGAGCTCGATGCAGTTGTTGTTCCGGATCATCCGTGTGCAGATCCGATTACCGGTGGTGCACATGCTTGTGGACATAACTGTCAGATTGCCAGTGTTGTAGGTGCAGCTATCGCGATCAAAGAAGCCAACCTGATGGAAGACTTATTTGGCGATATCGCTCTTATGGCAGTTCCGAGTGAGGAGTTTGTTGAACTTGAGTTCCGTAACAAGTTAAGAGAAGAAGGTA
>JAZRLX010000232.1:0-2224 GCA_045647085.1 Pilosibacter sp. | reverse complement strand
TTTTTGCTATACCCCATAAGAGACATAATACCTTTTCCGAAAAACGTTCGATGATTCCCCATCGAACGTTTTTCTTTTTGTGTTCGAATGACAACGAAACTGCATGTTTCGCACACGAAATAAAGTTTCGACAAAATTTGCAATATTCAAAAAAAGAGATGCAAAGAATTGTATTTTCCTGTATAATAAAAAGGTATTGTGTTTTTTGGACATATATTATTTGGATTGAGAGAGGGGGAGCTGTTTCGAATGAACAGAGCGGCTCTATTTTGCGACGAAACGATAGAATACAGAATTCCGGCAGAACCGGATTCAGGGGATATTGTCACACTGCGTTTTCGAACAGCGAAAGATGACGCAGACCACATCCATGCAGTGATCTGCGGTCAGGATAAAAAAATTGAATTGGAAAAAGTAGAGACCAAGGGATTATTCGACTACTATGAGTGCAAGATGCCGGTAGGAGAAGAGATTCTTTATTTCTATTTTGAGATCAAACATGGGGACGAAGTATGTCATTACAATCGTCTTGGCGTGTCTGAAAATAAAGATCTGCGCAGAATGTTCCGCATTACTCCGGGCTTTCATGTGCCGGAATGGTCCAAGGGTGCAGTAATGTATCAGATTTTTGTGGATCGTTTTTACAATGGTGATCCGAAAAATGATGTTCTTTCGGACGAGTATGTATATATCGGTTTCCCGGTTACGAAGGTAGATAAGTGGGATTCCGGAGTTTCCTTGCTGGATGTGGACCGATTCTACGGCGGCGATATTCAGGGAATTATCGATAAACTGGACTATCTCCAGAGCCTGAAGGTCGAAGTTTTGTACCTGAGCCCGGTATTTGTTTCGCCGTCCAATCACAAGTACGACTGTCAGGATTATGCACACATCGATCCGCATTATGGTGTGATCGTGAAGGATGCAGAAGGTCTGGTGACTTCGAACGCGACAAGCAACGAACATGCGGAGAAATATGCTGTACGTACTGCGGATCCGGAAAACTTAAAAGCAAGTGACGAATTCTTTGCAAAGTTTGTGGAAGAGATCCACAAGCGTGGAATGAGGATTATTTTAGACGGTGTATTTAACCACTGCGGATCCTTTAATAAATGGTTAGATCGTGAAAAGATCTATGAAAAACAGGGCGGTTATGAGCCGGGTGCATATGCATCTGCCGACAGCCCATACAAGAATTTCTTTAAATTTAAAGATACCGGTGCAGACGCGTGGCCGGACAATCAGTCTTACGAGGGATGGTGGGACTACAATACCCTCCCGAAGCTGAACTACGAAGAGTCACAGGAACTGTATGATTATATCTTAGAAATCGGTAAGAAGTGGGTGTCTCCGCCTTACAACATCGATGGATGGCGCCTGGATGTGGCGGCTGACCTGGGTCATTCTCCGGAGCTGAATCATAGATTCTGGAAGGATTTCCGCAAGGCAGTCAAAGAGGCAAATCCGGAAGCTGTGATCCTGGCGGAGCATTATGGAGACGTTTCTCCGTGGCTTCAGGGCGACGAGTGGGATACCGTTATGAACTACGATGCGTTCATGGAACCGTTGACCTGGTTCCTGACCGGTCTGGAAAAACACAGTGACCGTTTCGATGCACATTTATACCAGAACAGCCAGGCATTTATGTCTTCCATGCTTGATAATATGACAGCATTCCAGACTCCGTCCCTGTTATGTGCGATGAATGAGCTTTCCAACCATGACCATTCTCGTTTCCTGACAAGAACCAACCGAAAGATAGGTCGTATTGATACAAGAGGTGCTGCTGTAGCAGATGAAGGACTCAATTTCGGTACCTTCCGATCTGCAGCGATCGTTCAGATGACATGGCCGGGAGCTCCGACTATTTACTATGGAGATGAGGCCGGTGTATGCGGATGGACCGATCCGGACAGCCGTCGTACTTATCCGTGGGGACATGAAAATCAGGAGTTGATTGAGTTCCATCGCTATCTGGTAAATATCAGAAAGAAAAATTCGGCATTCCGTAACGGTTGTATCAAGCCGCTTCTTGCAGAGGCCGGAATTATTGCTTACGGCCGCTTCGACAATGAAAATCGCGGCGTCGTAGTTGTCAATAGTACAGGATACACAAAACGTGTGCGTATTCCGGTATGGCTGGCTGAGGTCGAAGGCGATCATATGTGGAGAGTTATGAAGTCTACAGAGATCCGCTACAACGTAGGACGTATGCAGCAGCCGG
>JAZRLX010000231.1:0-4489 GCA_045647085.1 Pilosibacter sp. | reverse complement strand
ACCACGCAGAACATCATGTTGATAAATACCGTTCCCAATGGCTTTAACTTCATGCCAAGATCCGGAGCGAACCAGCCGACGATACAGCCTGCGACCATGGAGCCAAGCATAATTGCCAGGAAACGATAGTTTTTCATAACTGAACGTTTTTCCATAACATTCCTCCTATATTTATATTAAGTTTTAGATGATTATTGGCAGATAAATGCCGAACAAAAAACATTATACTCTATCAGACTAAAGCTGTAAAGAATCATCTGTTAAATATCCTTTTAATACCATATTGGTTGGTCCTGTGAGATAGAGATTTTTGATCTGACCGTTTTCCTGCTCTGCATCAATGATCAGTTCGCCGCCCTGCATCTGTACATGGACGTCAGTTCCGCTGACGAGCCCTTTCAGTGTCAGAACAGTAACCAGGGAACCGGTTCCGGTGCCGCATGCGTAGGTAAAATCTTCCACACCGCGCTCATAAGTGCGCTCAAAAAGAAGGTCAGTTCCCTTGACCTCATAGAAGTTCACGTTGGCACCCTTCGGGAATTCCGGATGGTAGCGGAGAGAACGACCGAGGGTGAAGAGTTTATGATGCGGGTAGATTTCCAAATCCGGAATTTCTACAACTACATGAGGGATTCCTGGATTTCCAAGTTCCACATAAGAGCATTTGTACGGATTATCATTTACATGAACCGTCATATCCAATTTCACGATGGAAGGATCGTTGAGACGGATACGGTAATGAAGCTTGTCAATGCGTTCACCGGTAACAATTCCGGCTGTGGTCTCGATTGTCTGGGTTTCTCCTGCAAGTCCATGCTCGTATCCGTAACGGCAGATGCAGCGGGCACCATTTCCGCACATCTCACCCATAGAACCATCGGAGTTATAGAATAACATTTTAAAATCAGCATTTCCATCTGCTTTTTCAACAACCATAAGGCCGTCAGCACCGACGGAAAGGTGACGTTCACATATAATTTTTGCAATTTCCGGCCATTTATGTTCTGGAATACTGCCATCCATGTTATTGATGATAATAAAATCATTTCCTGCGCCGTTCATTTTACAAAATTCCATCATATTAATACCTCGCTTTCTGGAATTGAGTGTTCTAAATATACCAGAAATTGAAACATAATGCCAGATTAAATGGGAAAATCATTGAAATTTCTTGGCAAGGTATGTACAATAGGGGGACGAGAGGAGACTTATATATTATGAAGAAACTCAAAAAATGGACATTAGGGATTTTGGCAGCGACAACCGTTGTTTTGTCCGGCTGCGGAAATCATACAGATATGGTGTCAGTGGCAGTCGTGAAAGGCGTGGATTCTGTGGAAGTACCTGCCGAAACGACAGAAATTGAAACAACCGAAGCGATCCGGATCGAGCTTGCGACGGAAGCAGTGAAAGAGACGACTGAGCCGGAAACAACGGTTCAGGCGGAGCCGGAGATTGAAGATATCACACTGTTATTCGCCGGAGATGTGTATTTATCCCAGCATGTATTAAACGCTTATGATAAAGCAGGCGGAATTCATGGTGTTTTAGATGAAGGGATCCGTGCAGAGATCGATGCGGCAGATATCTTTATGGTCAATCAGGAGTTCCCATTTACAGAACGCGGAACACAGGCTGCGGATAAACAGTATACCTTCCGTTTACCGCATGATCGTTTACATATTATGAATGAGATGGGAATTGATATCGTAACTTTGGCCAATAACCATATTTTAGATTTTGGTCCGGAGGGGATCACAGACAGCATCGCAGCACTCAATGAAGCAGGGATCAAGTATGTGGGAGCCGGTGAAGATCTGGAAGAGGCGAAAAAACTGGAGATCATGGAAGTTGGAGGCCGTAAGATCGGTTTCTTAGGAACTTCCCGTGTATACATGGCGACCAGCTGGGCAGCCGGTGAGAATCACCCGGGTGTATTTTCTACGTACGATCCGACTCTTCCAATCGAGGAGATCAAGAAGGCGGATGAACTGGTAGATTATCTGGTGGTTTATGTACACTGGGGTGTGGAGCGCGAGACAACGCCGAAGGAATATCAGCGTGTAATGGGTAAACAGTACATTGATGCAGGTGCGGACATCGTGATCGGAAGCCATCCTCATGTACTGCAGCCGTTGGAGTATTACAATGATAAGCCGATCATGTTCAGTATGGGAAATTTCGTGTTTGGAAGCAGCATCCCGAGTACAGAATTGTTAAAGATCGTAATCGCAGAAGACGGAACGATGACAACCACGGAGATTCCGTGCACCTCCTCCGGTGGATTCACACGTTTAAAATAACAGGAGTTTGAAGATGGAAACGAAAAATACAGCGAAAAATGGAATGTCCGATACACTGGGCATTTTGATGACCATCGCAGGTGGATGTCTTTGGGGTCTGTCTGCTGCATGTGGTCAGTTTTTGTTTGATGTGAAAGGGGCAACTGCCAAATGGATGGTTCCGATCCGTTTGATCCTGGCAGGTTCCCTGATGCTTTTCTACTATATTATAAGGGAGAAAAAAGAGGCTTTTCGTATCTGGAAAAAGAAACGTGATGCGATTGATGTCATGATCTACGGTCTGGCAGGTTTGATGCTTTGTCAGTTCACGTATTATTATACGATCGAGCTTTCCAACGCGGGAACCGCGACGGTTCTCCAGTATATTTCACCGGTACTGATCATGATCCTTGTCTGCATCGGAGAAAAGAGAGTTCCGAAGATCATGGAAGTGGTGGCATTGGTGCTGGCAGTTCTGGGAATCTTCCTGATTGCAACCCATGGTGATATCACACATCTGGCGATCTCCAAAGAAGCATTGGCCATCGGATTGTTCTCTGCATGGACAGTCGTGATCTACAACATGCAGCCGAAGCGTCTCATGCGGTATTATCCGACTCCATATCTGTTAGCATGGGGTATGGTGATCGGTGGAATCGTGTTGGCGATGCTGTTCAAACCATGGCAGTATGAGGTTCATATTGATCCGGGTTTGATCCTGGCATTTGGTGCGATTATTCTTCTGGGAACGATCTCATCTTTCTCTCTGTATATGCAGGGAGTGAAGCTGATCGGTCCGGGCAGAGCGAGCCTCTACTGTTGCGTAGAGCCGATCGCGGCGACACTGATCTGTGCGGTCTGGCTGAAGGAGCCGTTTGCAGCAATTGATATCATAGGCTTCCTTTGTATCATTGCTACGATCTTGATATTGGGATTTTTAGATCTGAAAAAGGGAAAATAAAGAAAAAGGCGCTGTCGGCTTTAAGGGCTGACAGCGTCTTTTTGTCTATGAAGATGATCATTTTATGTTTATTCTTGGATATCGCATCTGCGTACGGCTGGGATCAATAAGATCAAGACAGCAGCGATCAGAACGAGAATGCCTGCAACGGTGAACCATAAGTTGATTCCAAAGTGTTCGGATAAAATACTTTCAATTCCAAGGCCGAGTGGTCCGAAAAAGTAACGGACACATCCGGTTAAAGTGAGTACACGACCGAGATATTCGCCGTTAAAATGGGTCTGAATGATCGGTGTGTAGGTACCCCAGTAAAATGGTCCGGAAAATCCGATGAGCCAGGAGCAGACTGCAAAGAACCAGAATCCGGATGTCGGGAGCATACCGGCAACGAGCAGGCTGACAGCCATCAGCATATAAGAACCGAATACGGTATAGATACGGTTTTTCGTGCCTCCCCATGCACTGAGCACGACGGATCCCATCATAAATCCGACAGAAAATACGATTTCTGTAATGCTGGCGTGGGTGCTGGTTCCGCCAAAGTAGGACATGCTCATAAGAGGGAACAGTGCGCTGACTGGCATCAAAGCAATGGTGTAAAGTCCGGTGATCATTGCCAGATAGAAGACACCTTTATTTTGACGGAGTACATGGAATCCTTCCATGACTTCCTGTGTCATCTTTGTTTTTTTACGTTCTTCTTTGCGTTCCAGTTTTGGGATCCATGCGATCGCCAGTGTTGCACATGCACATAATGCGCCGACTACATCTAACATAACGATGGTTTCCAGACTCCAGATCTGGTAAAGGAGCGCAGCAGCAGCCGGGCTGAGAATGTCGGAGACAGAAGTCAGTGCCTGAGAGTAACCGGCACATTTTGTCAGCTGGTCAGCCGGAACGATCTGTGGGGTGACGGCCTGCATACACGGAGAGTGGAATGCAGTTCCGACGGTACGCAGGAAGAGTACCATAAGGATCATCCATGTTTCCAGATTGCCCATATATCCGGCGACTGCCATGGCGAGTCCAATTAGTGCGATCAACACATCGGACAGGATCATGATCATTTTGCGATTATATCGGTCGATCACAACGCCGGAGATTGGTCCGAGGATCGCCTGTGGGAAAAATGCCAGGAAAACGGCGAAGGAAACGACTGCCGCTGAGTCGGTCGTATCGGTCAAATACCAGATCATGGCAAACTGCAGGACAGAGCTTGAAAACTTTGAAATTGCCTGACCGGGCC
>JAZRLX010000230.1:0-3256 GCA_045647085.1 Pilosibacter sp. | reverse complement strand
GCCGTGTGCATCGAAACCATCTCTGTCAATCTCAATAACGCTGATCGCGATATTGGAGCAGTGGTCAGATACACGCTCTAAGTTTGTAGAAATATCAGAGAGAACGAAGCCCTGCTCAATTGTACAGAGACCTTTCTGAAGACGTCTGATGTGGTTTGCTTTCACCATTGTATTGATATCATCAACCACTTCCTCTAACGGTTCTACAAAAGCAGCTCTCTTGATGTCGTTCTTTTCAAATGCACTTACAGTAAGCTCCAGGATCTCGCGAACTGCATCCACGAATACCTTTAATTCAGCCTTACCGTCATTAGAGAATACCATACCCTTTTCATGCATCTCTTCTGCCGCACTTAAGATGTTCATACTGTGGTCAGAAATACGCTCTAAATCTCCGATGCTGTGAAGCAGCAGGGAAATTGTATGGTTATCATACTTGGATAACGGAGCGTGGCTCAGTTTTACCATGTAGGAACCAAGTTCGTCTTCGTAACGATCCACAAGATCTTCTAACTCTTTGACTTTCTTTGCTTTATCTGCATCAAAGTTATCTAAAAGCTCGAGAGACATAAGAAGACCGTCTTTCGCATGTTTCGCCATATCAATGGCTGTCAGTTTACACTGATCCACTGCATAACCCGGAGTTGCAAGGAAACGCGGATCCAGAAGACGGAATGCATTCTCCTCTGCTGTCGGCTCAGTCTCAGCAGCCGGATCATCTTTGATCGTTGCACATGCCATCTTCACAAGCAGATCAGAGAACGGAAGAAGGATCAATGTTGCAAATACGTTAAAGATTGTATGGATGACCGCGATATTAAACGCTGTTGCCGGACCATTCATAAATTCAAAATGAATAAAGCTGTTCAGTGCATAGAACACGATCAGGAATGCGATTGTACCAACAACGTTGAAGTACAGATGTACTAAAGATGTACGTCTCGCATTTTTACTTGCACCAAGACCGGAAATAAGTGCTGTTGCACAAGTACCGATGTTCTGACCCATGATGATCGGAAGTGCGCTGCCGAATGTGATCGCTCCTGTTGCAGATAACGCCTGTAAGATACCTACAGATGCAGAAGAACTCTGAATGATCGCAGTTACAAGTGCACCTACCAGCAGACCCAGGATCGGGTTAGAGAACATAGTAAACAATGCTGTAAATTCCGGAACATTTGCTAACGGCTTTACTGCGCCGCTCATCATATCCATACCTGTCATCAGAACCATGAAGCCAAGAAGAACTGCACCAAGGTTTTTCTTCTGCTCGTTTTTCTTCAGGAACATGGTAAACACGATACCGATCACAGCAAGGATCGGAGCAAAGGAGGACGGTTTTAACATCTTCATAATGAAGCTTCCACCCTCAAGTCCTGTTAAACTCAGTAACCAGGCTGTCATTGTAGTACCGACGTTGGCACCCATGATAATACCAACTGCCTGCTCCAGTTTCATAATACCGGAGTTTACAAAACCAACTACCATTACGGTTGTTGCAGAAGAAGACTGGATTACTGCAGTTACGCCTGCACCCAAGAGTACAGCCATCAGCTTATTGGATGTCAGCTTTTCCAGAATTCTCTCAAGGCGGCCGCCGGATGCCTTTTCAAGACCATCACCCATAACGTCCATTCCGAACAGGAACAGCGCCAGACCACCAAGCATAGTTAATACGCCAAAAATGTCCATAGTTTCCTCCATATAGTGTTTTCTTTTTCCTATATTGCTTTTACCATACACTCTAAGGATAGCACCCACATGTAAAATTTCCAAGCCTCTAATGTAAAATTTACGTAAAATCAAAAGGCAATTTTTGACACTTTTGCTGTCTCTTAGCAATGAAGATAAACATTATTTCAAATTCAGCATACGCTCCATATCTAAAAGACCCCAGCCTTGCTGGTTTTTGGGCAGTCCGAGATCTCTGGACGACTCCTTCAGTTTCAATTTCACATCACGATTGGTCATGTCGGGATATTTTTCCAGTAATAGAGCGATAGCTCCCGACACGATCGGTGTACTCATGGATGTTCCGCTTTTCATTGCATACTTTCCATTTCGGCTGGCACAGCTTACTATCGTTTTTCCCGGTGCGATCACGTCCGGTTTACAAACATGCTCTGCCGTGGGGCCACGTCCCGAGTAATCCACCATCCGTCTCCCTCCCACTAATATTTCCTGATCATCATCCGAACATCCTACTGTAATCACTTTGCGACTAATCCCCGGAGTTGTGACAGTCATGCGCCCAGGGCCATTATTTCCGGCGGCCACAACCACGACCAAACCGGCATCCCACGCCCGATTCACCCCCTGAACAAGAGCTGAATCCTCGCGCGGACTCCTTTTCCCTCCGGAGCCTACAGAAATATTCAGAATTCGGATCCCTAACGTGTCCTTTCTATTTAAAAGCCACTCAATCCCAGCCAACACATCCGTCGCATACCCATTTCCCTTCTGATCCAGAACTTTGACTGCGATCAGATTGCAGCGTGGGGCCATTCCACTATATTTTCCATCTGAAAGAGCTCCGTTTCCTCCAATGATCCCGCAGACATGACTCCCGTGTCCACAGTCGTCGTACGGTTCTCTGCGTCGGTTTACCATGTCCGCAAAGCCAATGATGCGTCTTCCATAATCAGGATGCAAAAAAGCACCGGTGTCCATGACAGCAACACCGACACCATTCCCTGTGAGCCCTTGCATTAACACTGCTCTGTATCCAATTTTTTCTTTTACACGATCCACAGACTCTTCCTTTTTGAATATCTTTAGAATAGAATATTCCATTGTATCCATCCCATCCACACTTCTCACATTATCCCAGTGAAAATCCTCATGTTTTCCCATCCATTTTCACCCTTTTTAAGGTCTGAACATTCCAAACTCCCTTTTTCTCCCTTCCTTTTTCCTCTTTTTACTCTCCTTCTTCTCCCTCTTTTTTATTTTCCCTCTTTCCGAGGTGACCCTTTCGGGCCCTCCACGGGCCCAATGGGTTCACCTCGTTTTCTTCCCTTTTTTCCTTCTTCTCACCCAAGCTAGGATCCAGATTCATTCGAAGAGTTGCAGCTGGATCTGTGTCTGCGTTTGCCCTTTTTCCTTGTAAATAAAGGGTTTTCGCTTTTCTTTTCTGCTTTTTAAGGGCCGGATGAGGGTGGTTCTGCGTTGTTTTCTTTCTTTTTTCCTTCTTTTAAAGGAAGAGAATAAGAGGGAAAACTGTGTGAGGCTGTGTGAAGCCGGATGAAGCCAACCG
>JAZRLX010000229.1:0-8883 GCA_045647085.1 Pilosibacter sp. | reverse complement strand
CTCGCCACGTGCCAGAGACGGTTTCATAATATTGGACGCATCCAGAGCACCTTCTGCCCCTCCTGCTCCGATAATTGTATGAATCTCATCAATGAACAGAAGGACATTTCCTGCTTCACTGACTTCTTTTAACACATTTTTGATTCTTTCTTCGAACTCTCCGCGATACTTGGATCCTGCTACCATTCCGGAAAGATCCATGATCACCACACGCTTACCTTTGATCGTCTCCGGAACGGTTCCGTTCGCGATCATCTGCGCAAGTCCTTCTGTAACCGCTGTTTTACCAACGCCCGGTTCACCGATCAGACACGGATTATTTTTTGTTCTGCGGCTCAGGATCTGGATCACACGCTGAATTTCTTTTTCTCGACCGATAACCGGATCTAATTTTCCCTGTCTGGCAAGTTCTGTCAGATCACGGCTGTATTCGTCCAGCGTCGGTGTCGCTGCACCGGATCCTTTTCCCTGGCGTCCCTGAGTAAACTCTTCTTTTCCTGCCGCTCCGTCTTCACCCATGGCAGAAAGCAGATCGATATAAATCTTTTGAATATTGATGTTCAGCGTGTTGAGCAGACGGATCGCTACACAGTCTGTCTCTTTTAACAATGCCATCAAAATGTGCTCGGTTCCGATCAACGGTGCACGGAAACGAACTGCCTCTCGATAGCTGTTTTCCAGCACATGTTTCGCACTCGGAGTGTATCCTTCTTTTTCGCGTAACTTTGTAGTCTGATAAGAAGAAACCAGCTTCTGAACCAGCTCCAGTACACGTTCCAATTTAACCTCATTGGCCTCCAGTACTTTTGCAGCCGTACCGTTTCCCTCTTCGATCAGTCCGACAAGGAGATGCTCGGTTCCAATCGTTCTGGAACCCAGATCTTCCGCAGCTTCTCCGGCAAGAACTAATGCTTCCTTGGCTTTTTCTGTATATCGCTCCATAATATCTTTCTCATCCTCCTGTTATCGGATTTCCGGAAGATGCTCGCGCAGATAAGCTGCACGCGCCTCGTCCACTTCTTCTTTATTTAGCGGTCTGTCCGCATGGCTCAGAAGATTTGCCGTCTGTACACTTAAGATCAATTCATGGATGGAGCAGGGTTCTGTTACTTCCAGGATCCCGCTCGAAATTCCGGACATCAACTGAGATAAATATTCCATCGCCTCTTTTTTAGATAACCGTCTGGCATATTTTAACACGCCATAGGATTTATATGATTCGTCTGCACAGATAACTGCATGATGTTTCAGCGCCTCTCTGCGAAGTCTGCGCTCCTGCAAAGATAATTCCGTCGCAGCTTTGCTTACGAGATCGATAATATCTTTTTCTGTTTGTCCTAATGTCTTCTGATTGGATACACGGTAAAGGGATCCATAGTTCTCGCTTCCCTCCCCGTAAACACCTCGGATCGTAGTTCCGAAACGTCCCATGTCTGCAACCAGACTATTAAAATTTTTACGACGGGAAAGCATCGGAAGATGAACGATCACCGAAGCTCGCATCCCTGTTCCCATATTCGTCGGAAATGCTGTCAAATATCCATATTTGTCATCATATGCATAATCCACATATTCTCCAATCTGATCGTCGATCCTGTTTGCCCTTTGATAGCATTCCATAAGATTCAGACCTTTATCCAGAACCTGGATCCGAATATGGTCATCACCATTGATGGTAATTCCTGTGCTTTCATCATCGGATAATACCAGACCACCGGCGTCTTTCTTTTTTAAAATCCCATGATTCAAAACCTTGCGCTCCATGAGCACCGCTTTTTCCAGGTCTGTCATCTGATGCAGGTAAGAAAAACCATAGGATTGTTGATCTAATTCGTTTAGCTCTTGCATTCCGCTCAACAAGCGTGCAGTCATCTCCAGACTCTGCTCTTTCGTCATCTTGCCCGGGAACGGATACTCAGACCAGTTGCGCACCAAACGAACTTTGCTGTAAATCACGTTGGATTCTGTACTTTCCGGTACTTCATACCATTTTGCCATTATGCGTTCTCCTCTTTTAAACTGCGGACCTCATCTCGCAATACCGCAGCCTCCTCATAGTCTTCTCTTCTGACTGCATCTTTGATCCTCGCCTGAAGAAGTCGGATCTGTTCTTCTTTTGTAAGATTCGGTAAATGATCATCTTCTGTTTCCTGCGCATGAGCCTGGGCTTTTGCTTCCTCCTCCCGGATCACATGCCCCGGTCGTTTGCCCACATGGCGTTCACTTCCATGTAAATGACGAATATTTTCGCCTAATAAAGGACCAAACACACTATAACAGTCTCCACAACCAAAACGACTGGTTTCAATAAAATTTTCGTATGTCGTACCGCAAGTCGGACAAAGAACTTCCGCGAATCTTCCATCCTTCTTTTCTGTATCCTGAATTCCGAGAAGTCCGGAAAGCAGGCTTGCAAGGGAAATCTCTCCCTCAAAAACAGCTGAGAACGGTCCGATATCCAACTGAGAGGCACAGACTCCGCAGAGATTGTGCTCTGTCTTCACACCGTTCGCAACTTCAACATATTTCACGGTTGCTTCCCGCTTCTTACACTGTTCGCAAAGCATCTTGCTCCTCCTTATAATCGTCCGCAAAATTCATCGTAAATCTGATCTACCAGTGCATGAACTTCATTTCTGGATACATCCTTACAGATTCCTCTTGCTATGATCAACGCTAAATTCTGTTTCATCTCATTTAACGCACGTAATTTATCCATATCTAACGCAACAACAGCTCCTCGTCTGCGATCCAGGCGGAGAAATCCCTCCTGCCTTAAAACAGCATATGCTTTGTTTACTGTGTGCATGTTAATTCCGATCTCGTCTGCCAGCTGACGAACAGACGGCAGACTGTCTCCTTCGTGCAGCATCTCTGTGGCAATTCCCATAATGATCTGATTGCACAGCTGGATATACAGAGCCTCTTCACTGTTAAAATCAATTTTTAATATCATCGATTCACCGTCTTTCGTTGTTTGATTTGTTTTGTCTGTTCTATTTCTATTCTAACAACCAGAACACATTCCGTCAAGTTCCATTGTCTGGATTTCTCCTCTTTTCATTTTCCTTGTCATGCGCTATAATAATTGCAGTTAGGAGGGATTGATTTGAAACGCACACTTGCATGGATTGGAATTATCGCCATTATTGCAGTTTTTGCTGCACTTGTATACTGCACTGTAACAGGTGCATCCGCGGGAACGATCATGGCATTTATGTTCTGTTTGATCATGATCCCGGTGGTCATTCATGGGATGATCCTCTTTACAAAAATGGGGAATAAAGATGAAAAAGACCAGGATTAACAGTGTTTGACTGTAACCCGGTCTTTTTTATTTTATCATTCTTCTTTTACTATCTCTGTCTGCCTGTGAAACCAGAACAGTTCTCCGTTTTCCGGCTCGAATCCGATCCCATAAATAGACCTTTCATTCTTCATGCTTGAGGTGATCTCTCTCGTGCTGATCCATTCTTCCGTATGTGTTTCTATGTAACGTCCGGATAAAATGGCCACTTCTGCCGCAAGAACTATCCGCAACCACCAAATGATCATTGCATGAATCTTCTCTCTCCGATATCCATGCCTCCAGGGATGATACGGTTTATAAACATACTTGTTCAGACAAACTCCTTTCCGTACTCTCCAAATACCTTTCAATGATTGTACCATATATAAAATCAAAAAACAGCCTCATATTTCTATGAGGCTGCCATATTCCGGTCTTTACTGGCCATTTGCGCCGCCCATGTGACCGGCAGATCCATTTGTTGTTCCCTCTACAATTCCATCTGTCGCATTATCGATGCCTTGTTCCACATCGTCCACCATGTCTTTTAAGATACCACCGGTTTCTTCCGTATAATTGCCATTTGTTACATCATTGACATATGGTTCGGAATCATCCATCGCAGAAGAACCGGTTCCGGTTGTCGTTTCCGTCATCTGAGCAGTTGTCCCTGCAGTGCTTCCGGAAGTACTGCCGTTGTTATCATTTCTTCCACAGGCAACAACAACACTGACAACGGCTATCAGCATTGTGATCAAAGCCAAACGTTTGATTTTTCCCATAAAAAAATTCTCCTTTCTAACCCTATTATGTACGTCAGAAAGGAGAATATTCATCTTAGCCGATCACGTCGGACATATCATACATACCTGCACCTTTTCCTGCAAGGAACTTTGCAGCCTGAACAGCACCTTTACCAAAAATTGCTCTGGAGTATGCTGTATGGTTGAATGTGATCACTTCGTCCTGGCCTGCAAAAATAATATCGTGCTCGCCAACGATCGTACCGCCGCGAACTGCCTGGATACCGATTTCCTTCTTATCACGTTTCACACGCTCAGAAGTTCTGTCATACTTGTAGTGGTAAGCGTTGTCCAGACTCTCATTGATAGAATCTGCCAGTGCGATCGCTGTACCGCTCGGAGCATCCAGTTTACGATTGTGGTGTTTCTCAAGAATCTCGATATCGAAACCTGCATCTGCAAGAATCGGAGCCACATCTTTTAATACCTTTAAAAGAAGGTTGATACCTACAGACATATTTGCAGAACGTAATACCGCAGTTGTTTCAGATACTTTTTTAACATTAACAAGCTGTTCGTCAGAAAGACCTGTTGTACAAAGCACTAACGGAGTTTTTGTTGCCTCACAATATGCAAGAACACCATCGGTCGCTTTTGCAACAGAGAAGTCGATCACAACATCTGCCTGCGGGCATTCTTCCAGTGTCTTAAATACAGGATAACCAGCCTGAATATCTGTATTCATATCTACACCTGCTACGATCTCAATGGCATCATCATTTGCAATGATATCAGTGATCACGCGTCCCATTGCACCGCAGCAGCCGTTCATAATTGCTTTTACCATCATTTGCCTCCGCAAAAATTATTTAATAAGACCAAAATTTACCAGCTCTCTTCTTAAGAGTTCCTGATGAGCCGGTTCCATCTCTGTAAGCGGAAGTCTCGGAATGCCAACATTTTTACCCATAAGGTTTAATGCAGCTTTTACCGGGATCGGATTTACTTCACAGAACAGAGCATCGATCAGTGGAAGAGCTTTTAACTGGAGATTTCTGCTGGCCTCGATATCACCCTTGAAGAATAATTCGCAGATGTCGTGTGTCTCTTTCGGTGCCACGTTGGAAAGTACGGAGATAACACCTTTTCCGCCAAGTGCTAAGAGCGGAACGATCTGGTCATCGTTACCGGAGTATACATCTACGCAGCCGTCAGCCAGGTTCATAAGCTGTGCGATCTGAGAGAAGTTTCCACTTGCCTCTTTTACTGCTACGATGTTTTCCACATTTTTGCAAAGATCAACAACAGTAGCCGGAGCAATATTCATACCTGTTCTGGACGGAACATTGTAAAGAATGGACGGAATTTTCACAGCATTTGCGATTGCTGTAAAATGTGCCTTTAAACCATTCTGAGTCGCTTTGTTGTAGTACGGAGATACTAAAAGAAGACCGTCTGCACCTAATTTCTCTGCCTCAACAGAAAGGTGGATCGCATGTGCTGTGTTGTTGGAACCTGTACCCGCAACAACCGGAACACGACCTTTCACTACATCACATGTGAATTTAATTGCAGCCAGCTGCTCTTCGTCGGACATAGTTGCTGCTTCGCCTGTTGTACCTGCAACAACGATACAGTCAATGCTTCCTGCAATCTGATCTTCGATCAGTTCTTCAAATTTGTTAAAATCGATTTCACCGCTGGCCTTAAATGGTGTTACGATCGCGGTACCCGCACCTGTGAAAATGCTCATGTTAATTCCTCCTATGTAACATAACTAAAATATTTCTTTTTAACAATAAAAAAGAGCTGGCATACACAAGATGTCAGCTCCTAAATCGTCATCATCAGTAGCGTCGGCTTGACCTCTGCTCTTCTTTTTACTAGACTTTATGGTATCATTTTTCCTCTGAATTGTCAATCTTTATGTTATCTCATCAAAGTATTAAATTGTTATTCGATGCACTCCAATTTGCTCACGGACACTTCATATGCAACACGCTTTTCACACTCAGTCTCACTGAGCTTTTTCGTATACTCGCGGCTCTGTACACGTCCCCAGATCATGACTCTGGCACCAACAGTAAAACCGGAAGCAAATCTGGCATTTCTTCCCCATGAAATACATGGGATATAATCGGATTTTCCATAAGGACGGTTGACAGCCACCAGGAGATCCGCGATTTCTCGACCTAGTGGTGTTTTTCTATAAATTGGTTCTTTGCATATGTAGCCATCCAGGAAAATTTGATTCGTTTTTGTGTAGTCGGTAAATTCTTCCATAAAATTCACTTCTCGTACAAATACAGAGAGTACCAAACGGTTCCGTGTTCCCTCATGTCGATTGTATGAACGGAACTGCCCGGTCGCTTCAATTGTACATCCTCTGTAATCTCTGTTCACATCGATCAATCGCTCCGAAATTAACAGTGGTATGATATCCGCCTGCTCACTGAGTCGATTTACCAATAGATCAACCTGATAGAACCCTTCTCCGTAAACTGCATGACTAAACGTAAACTCTGATGCGATTGTTCCGATCACGGTTACTTTGTTATTTTCCATTCCTTTTTCTGACATTGTATTTCTCCTTTTTATTCGTTATTGATCTTGCCCGGTTTTCCGGCCTGTTATTATATGTATGCCGGCTCGCAAAATGTTAGAACAAAAAATTTGAAATAATTTATGTTTTTTCTGAAGTGTTCTTGCATATGATATCTGCAATGGAGGACGCCATGAAACCATGTTCACATTATATTAAAAAAATCATTTGGGCATACATCAATGATGAGATGTCTGTTTATGCAGCACAAGCTTCCTTTTTTATTATTTTAGCAGTTTTTCCATTCTTTATGCTCTTACTGTTCTTGATCGACTGGATCCCTACATTGCAAGAATCAGATCTTCTGGAAGGAGTCGTCAGCCTTCTTCCTAATAACCTGGATGCACTGGCGATAACTATCATACATGATGTTGAAACCTCAACCTCCGCTGCCCTGCTCTCTGCCAGCGCAGCAGCAGCCATCTGGTCTTCCTCAAAAGGAATGCTCAGTATCGAACGCGGATTAAACAAAGCGTATGGGATCGAGGTGACACGAAACTATTTTATACGCAGGCTGGTGTGCAGCGGATACACGCTGCTTTTCACTTGTTTTTGTGCTGTCAGCCTTATCTTTTTCGGTATCGGCTCAGCTATCATGATATTCTTTTTGATTTTAGCTTTTTATGTTATTTTGCCTTACCGAAAACAGAGTATTTTTCAACAACTGCATGGCGCATTGTTTACCACAATCGGCTGGTCATTATTTTCATGGTCCTTTTCTTTTTATTTTCGTAATTTTGCAAATTTCGTTCCTACTTACGGAAGTCTGACTGCTGTCATTCTTTTGATGTTATGGTTATATTGGGGCATCTGTATTTTATTTATCGGTGCTGAGATCAATTTTATTACCGAAACCTGCAAATCAAAAAACTCCCGGTAGGATTCCGGAACTTATTTCCGACATCACACAGGGAGTTTTTATTATCCAATTATTTTGCAAGCATCATACGGTCATTTGCAAATTCCTCACCGCTATGCTCCTCAAATTTCTTAAGGAGATCTTCAACCTGAAGATTCTTTTTCTCTTCACCTTCTACATCGTAGATCACACGGCCTTCATGCATCATGATCAGACGATTTCCGTACTGGATCGCATCTTTCATGTTGTGGGTTACCATCAGTGTTGTCAGATTCTGCTCGTTAACGATCTCGTCTGTAAGCTCCAATACTTTTCTGGCTGTCTTCGGATCCAGAGCAGCTGTATGCTCATCGAGTAATAAAAGTTTCGGTCTCTCCAATGTTGCCATAAGAAGTGTCAGCGCCTGTCTCTGACCACCGGAAAGAAGTCCGACTTTGCTGGTCATACGAGTCTGCAACCCAAGGTCCAGTCTTGTCAATGCTTCTCTGTAGAAGTCCATTTCCTCATTTTTAATATGCCAGGAAAGTCCTCTTTTTTGTCCACGTCTTAATGCGAGTGCAAGGTTTTCCTGAATCTGCATTCCGGCTGCTGTTCCGCGCATCGGATCCTGGAATACTCGGCCGATATACTGGGCACGTTTATGCTCCGGTTCTCTGGAAATATTAATACCGTCAATCTCAATCTTACCGGAATCAATTGGATATACTCCGGCGATCATATTTAGCATGGTTGATTTTCCAGCTCCGTTACCACCGATCACGGTTACGAAATCACCGGGTTTCAGATGAAGGTTGATGCCCTGAAGAGCTTTCTTCTCATTGATCGTGCCTTTATTAAACGTTTTTCTAACGTGGGAAATTGTTAACATTATACTTCATCCTCCTCTACGGTTTCAGAATAATCATGCTTCGCATGGTATTTCGCCATGAATACCGGAATGCTGAGGGCAGCCGCCACAAACAGGGCTGTGAACAGGTTCATATCGTTGGTATTGAGACCAAAGTCAAGTACGATCGCACGGATCAGGAAGTATACCACTGCACCTACTACAACAGAAGAAAGTTTCAGACCAAAGTTGATCACCTTGCTGAATAAAACTTCACCGATAACAATAGCTGCAAGACCAATAACGATGGCGCCTCGACCCATATTGATGTCAGCATATTTCTGGTTCTGACATACCAGGGCACCTGACAAAGCAACCAGACCGTTGGCAAGCATTAATGCGATCAGTTTCATACGATTTGTGTCTACACCAAGAGCACGGATCATAAGCTCGTTGTTACCGGTTGCACGTAAGGCACTTCCAAGTTCTGTTCCAAAGAACCAATATAATCCCCATACGATCAAAATCGCCACGATAACTCCTACGATCATTGCAGACTGTGCC
>JAZRLX010000228.1:0-1742 GCA_045647085.1 Pilosibacter sp. | reverse complement strand
CCTGTCGAACCGGAAGTAAATACGATGTAGATCGGATCTGTGTCTAACTGTTTGTCTCTGATGTCAGCCAGCGCTGCTTCGTTGATCTCAGTTTTTACTGTCTCATCATAAAGAAGCACTTCTACTTCCTGTCCCTCTTTGATGAATTTCTTGGCAGTTTCCATTGTTCCCTCATCGCAGATCATTACACGAGGTTTCAAGTTTTCAAAAATCAGTTCAATACGAAATGCCGGCATTTCTGCATCGATCGGAACATAAAAGTTTCCGCCATAAACACAGCCAAAGAATGCACTGATCATTTTTGGGTGCTTTTCCATAAAAACAACTACCGGTTCTCTGTAATAACCTTTGTTTGCCATGTAAGAACCGATGGCACGGCTATCGTGGAACACTTCTGCAAATGTCATTCCCATTTTTTCATTTGCAAATGCAATCTTGTCTGGAAGTCTCTTGACAGTATGTTCCAAATATTCCATAACGTTTGTCTGCTGCATGTTATTTCTCCTTTACTTGTTTCCCACAGGCAAGTATCGCTTTTTCCGCTAATACTTCCAATGTATCTATGAAGTCATCGCCTAATGCAAAAGGCTTTTTCAAAAGAGATAGCTCGGTACAGCCTAAAATCACAGACTGTGCTCCTCTTTCATTAATTAAATAATTTTTCAGTTCCGATACCTTTTCTTCTGTCGGCATCTGTCCTGCTTTGATATCTTCATATATCATATCCATGATCATCTTCTGATATGCCGGTTCCGGAAGAATTGTTTCTATTCCAAGCATCTCCAGTTCCCGCTGAAAAATACCGCTAGAAATCGTTCCATCCGTCGCCATAAGCGCCGCACGGGTAATTCCTGCTTCTTTCAATGCACAGGCAGTTTCACGAATCGCGTGAATTACCGGCACGCCCAGTTCTTTCAGTTCATCATAGAAATAATGCGCTGTCATGCATGGAATCGCCACGCAGTCTACCGCCTGTTCTTTTAATTTCTGTCCAATTTCCAACATCTTTGGCAACGGACTATCATTGCTTTCTCCAATGATATATTTTGTTCGGTCCGGAATCGACGGACAATTGTATACGATCATCTCTAAATGATCACCGTCTGCATGTGCTTCTGTCATCTCAACGACAAGCTCCATGAAATAGACAGTCGCCATCGGTCCCATTCCACCAATAATACCTAAACCCATATATGATCTCTCTTAGTCTTTAATTTTTCCACCAGAATAATCCACTTTATCCTGTACAGATTCAGTTGCTCTCTCCGGATATGCTGTTGTGTCAAAAATATGACTGTTGCTGTGCAGCTTAGAATATGCTTCTAATTCAGCATCCGTTACCATGAAGAATAAATCTCCATCACCTTTTCTCGGTGTACAGTCTACATGGTACCAGCCATCTCCTAAATTGATCAGACTCCAATAATGTCTGGAATGTGAAGTATCACTCTTTACTATATCCACATTTTCAATTCCGGCTACATTGAACAATGCTTTCGCTGCTGCAAAATAGTTATAACAGTCACCGGATTTCTTAGTAAATGCCTGATGTGCACCGATCAACCAGCTTGACTTATCGGATGTATTTACATAACCAATATTGCGATTTACCCATCTGTAGATTGCAAATGCAACTTCCATATCACTCATGTTTTCATTTGTAATCTTATCCAAAACTTTCTGTGCTAAAGCATTTACGGTCTGCTCATCGATAGAAACTTCCTGTTTCTCCACTACTAAGT
>JAZRLX010000227.1:0-7953 GCA_045647085.1 Pilosibacter sp. | reverse complement strand
GGACAGCAGTCAGAACAGATGCTTCTGAGCGCTGATCAGTTGACAGAGATGACTCCGGAAATGATGCGCATCCAGATGATCGATACGCCGCGGGCAGCATTGGTATCTGGCGCACAGAGTGCCTTGATCGGTTATGAGCAGCTCCTTCTTCAGAAAGGAAGCTTACAGTCAACTCTTGAACTGTTGCAGGCAGTCTATCAGTCGACAGAACGCCAGGCAGCAGCAGGAATGGCAACTCAGAATGATGTACTCTCCGCAAAGCAGAATCTGGATTCCGTATTGGCGGGACTTATGACAATTGAGGCCAATGAAGTCAAGATTCGTCAGACACTCTGTACGATGCTTGGCTGGGCGTACAATGCTTCTCCGGAGATTCCTGAAATTCCGCAGGTGGATCCGGTTAAGATGGAGGCAATGAATATGGAGACGGATACACAGAAGGCGTTGGAAAACAACTTCACATTAAAATATAATCGTCTTAGCAAAGAAACTCTGACAAACGGTTCCGTGGAAATGCAGAACCTGCTTCGTACGATCGAAGCGGAAGAATCGGAAGTAAAGGCCTCTATGGTAAATCTGTATTATGCAGTCACTCAGGCAAGAAATGAACTCAGCAATGCACAGACTGCCTTTACTCTGGAACAGTCCAAAATGGATCTGGCGGAGCGCAAGATGGCTCTTGGCATGATCGGTAAACTGGAATATTTACAGCAAAAGAATGCGTATGCGACAGCGGAAGTGAACGTGAGAACAGCGGAGCTGGCACTTTTGCAGGCAGTTGAAACGTATGATTGGGCGGTACAGGGAAACTTAACATTAAGTCAATAATCTTGACCTAATTCCCAAATGGGAGTATGATAAAACGTAGAGTTTTATATTTGGAGGATTATTTATGACTGCAGCAGTGGTATTTTTAGCTCCGGTTGTGGCAGGCCTGATCCAGTCTGTGACAGGTTTTGGCTCGGGCATCTTTATGATGGTGTTTTTCCCGATGCTCTTCCCGATTTTAGGAGCATCTGCAATATCATCCGCAATTTCCCTTGCCGGAACATGTTCCCTTAGCTGGCACTATAGAAAACATTGCAAATGGAAACTGACACTGGTTCCGGCGCTGATCTATATTTTAGTGAGTTCGGTAGCTGTTTTATTGGCGCCGTACCTTCCAACGGATCTCCTGAAAAAAGTATTCGGTGTATTTTTAATGATCCTGGCCGTATATTTCCTGGTGTTTTCTTCCAAGCTGAAGATCAAGGCCAATCTGGTAAGTGCTACCGTATGCGGAACGCTTGCAGGCATTTTAGGAGGTTTGTTTGGTATCGGCGGTCCTCCAATGGTTATTTACTTCCTGGCAGCATTGGATGACAAAGAAGAATATCTGGGAACGATCCAGCTTCATTTCTTTGTCACAGGTGTATACATGCTGGCTTTCCGAATCTATAAAGGAATCTATACGATGGATATGATCCCGTATACAATCCTTGGTATGGTAGGCATCATGATCGGTAAAAAGCTCGGAACCAAGATTGTAGACCGCATCAATGCAGATACGATGAAGAAATTGGTTTATGCATTCCTCGGAGTGTCCGGTTTCCTGAATCTGCTCTAAACTTAATCAAACAATACAGCAAATTTCAAACGAATCATGAAACGGGGCAGGAGAGGATCCTGCTCCGTTTTTTGTGTGTCCCAATGAAGAGAAAATCGACGAGACCGAAGGAGGGACTGGAAATCGTCTTCCGGAAGGAGTGCCTGCAAGAGTTCTTTTGAAGAATCCGGAACGACTGCATAAGTGCTGTCAAGGTAGCATAGGGAAGGATAGAGAACACACCAGAAGTTTTGTCCTCTTCCTTCACCAAGCACAACTCGTACGGCTTCATATTCTCCGGCCGGAAAGATCATGTCTCCGTAGGTTCTTTCCGGAAACATGCAAGTTTCCAGACGGATATCTGCAGTGTAATCAAAACCTTGCTGCTGCATAAAGTGCTCAGTGGATCGTGCGAGTGCAAGTTTGTTGCTTTCAATGTATTGGATCATCTCGTTCCGATCGGCAGAACCGGGAGCGTCACGGTGTATGATGTCCAGCAAAAATTCCTTCACATCCAGTTTCAGAGCTTGATCTTCTGCAGAATCACTGTTCGCCAGTACATGAAAACGAAGGATTTCAGGAGCAATCCGGGAGGCAAGGCTCTCTTGATTTTGTCGAATTCCCGACATGGCCAATAGGAATGCTGTCAGGATCAAGGCTATAGTCATACAAAAGTCATAGTTCTTTTTCAATTTATCCACCTCATTTTTCACATTTTACTATTTGTTATTATTCCCAGTTGTGCTATAATCTAAACGAACTGCGCCCATTTTACGGAAATGGGTATAAACTCCGATAAAAGAGAGGATTACAATATGAGCAAAATGAACCTGGTTGCACTGTTTGGCGGTCAGTCTTCCGAACATGTAGTTTCCTGCATGTCCGTACAGAACGTAGTCGCAAACATTGACACAGAGAAATATAATGTAATATTAGTGGGAATCACAGAAGAAGGTCACTGGGTAAAGGTAAATTCCACAGAAGAGATTAAAAATGATACATGGAGAGAAAGCAAAGTAAGTGCGGTTCTTTCTCCGGATGCGAAAGAGAAGTGTCTTTTAGTTATGGAAGACGGTAAAGTAGAGAAGGTTCCGGTGGATGTGGTATTCCCGGTGCTTCACGGTCTCTATGGTGAGGACGGAACGGTTCAGGGTATTCTGGAACTGGCAAGAATTCCGTACGTAGGATGCGGTGTTCTGGCATCTGCAGTATCCATGGATAAGATGTCTACAAAAGTTATTGTTAACAGCTTAGGTATTCGTCAGGCTGCATTTGTGGCTGTATTTAAAGAAGAGATGAACGATATGGATGCGATCATCGCTAAGATCGAAGCAGCGTTCCCGTATCCGGTATTTGTAAAACCGTCCAACGCAGGATCTTCCAAGGGAGTATCTCGTGCCAATAACCGTGAGGAACTGATCGAGGCCCTGATCGAGGCTGCAAGACACGACAGACGTATCCTGGTTGAGGAGATGATCGTTGGCCATGAAGTAGAGTGTGCAGTTTACGGAGGCGGCCTTGAGGAAGTGCAGGCTTCCGGTGTCGGAGAGATCCTTGCTGCAGCAGATTTCTACGATTTTGAGGCGAAATATTACAATGCAGAATCCAAAACTGTGATCGATCCGGAACTTCCGGGCAATACAGCAGAGATCGTTCGTGAGGCGGCGATCAAGATCTTCAAGGGTGTAGACGGTTACGGTCTTTCCCGCGTGGATTTCTTCGTTGAGGCTGACGGCGGTGTTGTATTCAACGAGATCAACACACTTCCTGGCTTCACAGCGATCAGTATGTATCCGATGCTCTGGGAGGCGAGAGGCATCAGCAAGCCGCAGCTTGTAGATGCGCTGATCAGTCATGCATTTAAGAGATATGAGAGGTAAGAAGTAGGATATATGGACAAAAACGCAGCAATTGGAGTGTTTGACTCCGGCGTGGGCGGCCTGACAGTTGCCCGCGAGATCATGCGCCAGCTGCCGGAAGAGAAGATCATCTATTTCGGTGACACGGCGCGATTGCCGTACGGAAGCAAATCTAAGGAGACGGTTATCCGCTTCTCCGAGCAGATCATTCGCTTCCTGCGTACCAAAGATGTAAAAGCGATCGTGATCGCCTGCAATACAGCGTCGTCCTTTGCCCTGGATGAAGTTCGCAAGTCTGAAGATATTCCGATCATCGGTGTGATCAATGCCGGTGCCAGAGCTGCGGTGGCGGCTTCCAAGAATGGTAAGATCGGTGTTATCGGTACTGAAGGCACCATCAACAGCGGAACCTACGCAAAGGCCATCATGGACATGAAACCGGGGGTAGAAGTATTCGGTAAAGCCTGCCCGCTTTTCGTTCCGCTGGTAGAAGAGGGCATGTTCCATGACACAGTGACCGATGAGATCTCATCCCGATATTTACAGGAATTAAAATCAAAATATATTGATTCTCTGGTACTCGGCTGTACCCACTATCCACTGATCCGCTCTACCATTGCGCGCACCATGGGAAGTGATGTGACATTGGTCAATCCGGCATATGAGACAGCAGTACAGTTGAGAACCCTGCTTCGTTCCATGGAAATGAACTGTGACGAAGGAAGAAATCTTCCGGTCGAGGAAAAATACCAGTTCTTCGTGAGTGATATGGCGGATAAATTCCGTGCATTTGCAACGGCGATCCTTCCGGATGAAGTGAAACAGACGATCAAGATTAATATAGAAGAGTATTAGGAGCACAATTATGGCAAAAGACGTTCTCGTGAGCGTAAAAGGAACCCAGTTTATTGATGGGGAAAAGGATTCTATAGAGGTAATCACATCCGGAACCTGGTATGAGAAGAATGGAAAGCAGTATTTGCTTTACGAGGAAACATACGAGGGAATGCAGGTAACCACAAAGAATACCGTGAAGATCACACCGGAACTTGTGGAAGTAACAAAAAAAGGTGCGGTCAACAGCAAGATGGTTTACGAGCTTGGCAAGCAGCACATATCCGATTATATGACTCCGATGGGCCTGATCGTGCTTGGGATTACGACAAAAGATCTTTTCGTGGAAGCGGACCGTGATAAACTGAAAATGGAACTGCGCTACGCGATGGAGATGAATGGGCAGTTTGTTTCTGACAGTATCCTTGAGATCACAGCAACAGTACGCGGAGCGGAAGCATTAAAGTTGAAAGAAGTGTAATGATGAACCAGACATTAAAAGATATTTATGCACGTAAATCTGTCCGTGTGTTTGAAGAAAAAGAAATCGGAGCAGAAGAAAAAAGAAGAATCTTAGAAGCAGCGATCCAGGCACCGACAGCCGGAAATCAGGGCATGTTCGCGATCATCGATGTGACTGATCCGGAATTAAAGGCAAAACTTGCGGAGACTTGTGATCATCAAAAGTTTATCGCAACGGCACCGATGGTCCTGGCCTTTTGTGCGGACTACCAGAGATGGTACGATGCATACCTGGCCCATGGTGAGGAGAATGTAAGAAAACCGGCAGAGGGCGATTTGATGCTGGCGTTTGAAGACACCTTGATCGCGGCGCAGAATGCAGTAGTGGCAGCACAGTCCATGGGAATCGGATCCTGCTATATCGGAGATTTTCTTGAGAACTTTGAAATTCAGAAAGAAATCCTGGATCTTCCAAAGTATGTGGTTCCGGCCGTTGTAGTGGTATTTGGATATCCGACCCAACAGCAGATCGACCGTGTGAAACCGCCGAGATTTTCTGTGGAAGATGTAGTTGGTGAAAATACATACCTGAGAAAGTCCGGAGATGAGTTTTTGACTATGCTTCAGAAACGCCATGGATTAGAAGGCGAGGCTTTTGACCGCTGGTTCACAGCTTTTTACAATCGAAAATACAACAGTGATTTCAGCCGTGAGATGAGTCGTTCGGTTCATGAGATGATCAAAGAGTGGATGAAATAAAGAGAAATAGAAAAGGGAGTATCGGTTTCGATACTCCCTTGTGTTATGTACTTATTTATCTTTCTTGAAGATACCTGTAATGCGCTGACCGATTGTTTTTTTCTTCGGAAGCGGGAGAAGACCGCCGCGTGCGCTCTTAACATCAGTGATGTAGAGACCACTGATCACTACTTTGGCTTCTGTCTTTAACGGAAGCTGTGCAAAAGCTTTTTCCTCAGCGATCATAGTCATGATCTTCGGACCGATCTTAACTTTTACTACCGGCACCTTCATACGCTTTGCGTACCACGGAATAGAATCGATCGCTTCCTGCGGCATACCGGACTCGGACATCTTCATTTTTTTCTTGTCGATCGCCATAATAGTAACAGTCTGTTTTGCAGCGTCGATCATGGACTGCTGTTCGACCTGACGTTTTTCCATCTTTCTACCGAAGTAGTACATAATACCCAGAACGATTGCTGCAACAATAGCAATGATCAGGAGTACATTCAGAAAAGTGTTCATGAAATAACCTCCAATATTTTCCACATTCGTCTTTGTCCTAAGACAAGACACCACTTTGTAAATTATAACATTCCTTATATAAAAGCGCAAGTGATTCTTTCTGTATAAAATAGCGAAAGATTTGATGGATTTTTTGCAAAATTTAGTTAAAATGCATGAAAAATATTGACGTCACAGCATGAAAATGGTAGAATATTTATGCTAACCATTCAAAGTTTTATGTAAGAAAGGTGATATGACGATGGGAAAACAGATTGCTTGGAATGAAATTGATAATACTGCTGCAGAAATTCTTGAAGCAAGTGATATTATTTGGGATTGTGCAGAAACTGCATTTTTAGAGACAGAGTCCATGAAAGTTCTTTGCGACCTTTTAAGAAAAGAAGGTTTTGAAGTAGAAGAAGGTATTGCAGACGTTCCGACTGCATTCAAAGGCACATTCGGCTCCGGTAAACCGGTGATCGGTTTCCTTGGCGAGTACGATGCTCTTTCCGGTCTGAACCAGGTTGCAGGCATTGCTGAGAAACAGGCATTCAATTCCGGTGCTCCGGGACATGGCTGCGGTCATAATATGTTAGGTACAGCGGCTCTTTCCGCAGCAATGGGTGTTAAGAAGTACTTACAGGAAACAGGAAAGTCCGGTACAGTTATTTTCTTCGGATGTCCGGGTGAAGAAGGCGGTTCCGGTAAAGCGTTCATGGCAAAAGGCGGCGCATTTGAAGGTCTTGATGCAGCGATTACATGGCATCCGGGTGACAACAACAGAGCCGATACAGGAAGCTCCCTTGCAAACTACCAGGTAGCTTATAAGTTCTATGGTACAAGCGCACACGCAGGCGGCGCACCGCATCTTGGCAGATCCGCTCTCGATGCTCTTGAGCTTATGAACATGGGTGTTCAGTTCTTACGTGAGCACATTATTCCGGAAGCTAGAATCCACTATGCAATTACAAATACAGGCGGTTACTCCCCGAACGTAGTACAGCCGTACGCAGAAGTTCTTTACCTGATCCGTGCTCCGAGAAACGCACAGGTTGAGGAAATCTACCAGAGAGTAAACAAGATCGCTGAAGGCGCTGCTCATATGACAGAGACAAGAGTAGAGATCGACTTTGTAAAAGGCTGCTCCAACCTGATCAGCAACAAGGTTATCGCTAAGAAACTTTGGGAAAACCTCCACGAGATCGGTTCTCCGGAATATACAGAGGAAGAGATGGCTCTTGCAAAAGCGATCCACGAATCCACTGCAAAACCGTATGAGTCTATTGATAAATTCGTAAAAGAGTACGATACAAAAGAAGATAAGCAGGAAATCGCTTCTCATAAAGGCGAGACACTTTACACATTCGTTTTACCGTTCCACGAGAGAGGCATCCAGGGCTTTGGTTCCACAGACGTTGGTGATGTAAGCTGGAACTGCCCGACTGCTCAGGCTTACGTAACCACATGGGCAGCAGGTACTCCGGGTCACTCATGGCAGATCGTAGCACAGGGTAAGAGCGGACTTGCACACAAAGGTCTGATCTATGCAGCGAAGACAATGGCAGGTACAGCAATTGACCTGATCGAAGATCCGGAAGTTCTCGCAGCAGCAAAAGAAGAGTTCAATGAGGTTGTAGGTGATGAAGGTTACCTTTGCCCGATCCCGGATGGCTGCAAACCGAGAGCAATTGGTATGACAAAAGCATAATGATAAAAATATTGTAAGCTGCGATACGACGCAGATACAAAAGAGATTGCGGAATGGACGCGAAAGCGACTGTTCCGCAGTCTCTTTTTGTTTTGCTTTTTCTTAGTGGAATGGTGTGATATAATAGAGACAGAAACTATGTATGAAATAGAATTGGGAGTAAAACGTACAATGAACATAAGAAAAACAGCAGCAACTCTGGCAATGGCAGTTTTGATGGCAGGAGCGATCGGAAGCAGTTGCGGACAGAGAACCGT
>JAZRLX010000226.1:0-2568 GCA_045647085.1 Pilosibacter sp. | reverse complement strand
AGCCTGCTTCCTCAATCACCTGGCAGAACGCATTGACCACATCTGTCAGTTCCTGTCTGGAAAGATCCAGGATATACTGGGACTCTACATCCACTGCAAGCGGATACGTAATATCATACGGAAGAGCTTTTTCTAACGCATAACGGGCTGCTGCTTTTGCTTCCTCAATTGTACGTGTCTGCAAATATACATATGGGGTTGTATGTACACCGTTCGCTTTCGCCTCACGCATGTTTGTATCATATGTCGGATCCATCGTATACTCACCTTCGTATCCAAAGGAACCCATACGGATCAGCGCAAATGAAATATCATCTGCCGCTACTTTTCCCCAGTTCACATCTCCCTGCCATTTGGAAACACTGACGCCGCGAAGCAGTGCACCTTCGATCACATTTCCTGCTTCATCCACATAGCCTGCTGCAGTTTTAACCCATGGAGTCATCTGTGCACCTGGTCCCGGATTTCCTTGCAATGCTGCTGCACCTGGTCCTCCCGGCCCTGCACTATCTGCTTCTACAACCGTACTATATCCCGGTCCAATCGGCTCCTCAGCCAGCGCTGTCATACAAGGCTGAGATAATAAGCAAGCTGCCAAAGCCATTGCAAATAAACGATTCTTTTTCATCTATATCTACCGTCCTTTTCAGAATATCACTTTCATTATTTTTGACATTACACATTATAACTCATATACTGACAAAAGTGTTTACGTTTTACTTAATATTTCTGTGGCAAAATTATGGTAAGTACAAAAGAATAAGGCGGAACCCGAATCGACTCCGCCTTACTGTAAATATTAATCTTCAGAAACTGTATTTCCTGTCATCTTCAGTACCATCAGTGTACCGATTGTCAGCACAACACCAACCGGAAGAGAAACCCATACGGACTGTACAAAACCGGCTACAATGTATGTTACAAATGAGATCGCTGCTACAAGAAGCGCATACGGAAGCTGTGTTGATACATGGTTTACATGCTCACACTGCGCACCTGCAGATGCCATGATCGTTGTGTCGGAGATCGGAGAACAATGGTCACCACATACTGCACCAGCCATACAAGCTGAGATAGAAATGATCATCAGTTCCGGATTAGAGTTCTGGAATACTGCAACAACGATCGGGATCAGGATGCCGAATGTACCCCAGGATGTTCCTGTTGCAAATGCAAGGAAACAACCAACCACAAATACGATTGCCGGAAGGAAGTTGATGAATCCGGATGCTTTCTCCATTACCATGGTTGCTACGAAAACGTCAGCGCCAAGGCTGTCTGTCATCGCCTTTAATGTCCATGCGAATGTCAGGATTAAGATTGCAGAAACCATGGATTTGAAACCTTCCGGGATACAATCCATACATTCTTTGAATGTAAGAATTCTGCGAACCAGGTAAATCACGATTGTAATAAGAAGACCAAAGAAGCTTCCCAAAGAAAGTCCTAAAGATGCATCACAGTTGGAGAACGCTGTAATAAAATCTGTTCCGGAGAAAAATCCGCCTGTATACAGCATACCAATTACGCAACATACAATTAAGGATGCAATCGGAATGATAAGGTCAAGGACTGTTCCCTTTGTATTTACAGCCACTTCTTCTGCCGCCTCATACGGTCTTCCTGCAGTTGTAAAGAGATCACCTTTTACTGCGTTTTCTTCATGCTTCTTCATAGATCCAAAGTCTACTTTCATCACTACCAGGCCAGCCATCATTAATAATGTCAGCAGTGCATAAAAGTTGTACGGGATTGCACGACAGAAAATAGAAAAACCATCTTCTCCCTCAACGAATCCTGTAACTGCTGCTGCCCATGAAGAAATCGGAGCAATAATACAGATCGGAGCTGCAGTTGCATCGATCAGATATGCAAGTTTTGCACGGGAAACTTTGAACTTATCGGTAACCGGACGCATAACGCTTCCAACAGTCAGGCAGTTAAAATAATCATCGATGAAGATCAGCATACCAAGGAGGATTGTTGTAAGCTGCGCTCCAACACGTCCTTTAATCTTGCTTGCAGCAAACTGTCCAAATGCTGCGGAACCACCTGCCTTGTTCATCAGAGAAACCATTGTTCCGAGAATTACAAGGAAAATCAAAATACCCACATTATAGCTGTCAGAAAGAACAGCGATCATACCATTCTCAAACATATGTGTGACTGCCACTTCAAAATTCATACCGGAATACAGGAATCCGCCCGCTGCAATTCCGACAAACAAGGAGCTGTATACCTCCTTTGTAATCAGTGCCAGTGCGATCGCGATCACCGGCGGAACCAGTGCCACCCATGTCGCATACACTTCCGGCACATAAGCTGCTTCTTCAGCCGCAAATGCTGTCATTCCGAACATCATCACAAATGCCAGAACAAGCATCGGCAGAATTCTTAATTTTTTGTTACCCTTCATGTTTATCAAATCCTTTCTTATATCTTCTAAAACGAAAAAACACCCCAAACGATAGTCCTTACGAAAGACGCGTTTGTGGTGTATCATTTAGAAAACATAAAAACATTTCCTACTTAAACAGCACAAGATAGCGCTCCACATAATGTGACAGT
>JAZRLX010000225.1:0-14111 GCA_045647085.1 Pilosibacter sp. | reverse complement strand
ATCACCTGCATCACAAGCTCTGCATCTGTAAAAATCTGGTTGTGCGCTTTGTCTCTTGCGCTTAAATCCAGTTTACCATCTTCTCGCACTTTTGTCACGCGTGCATGTACGCTCTGGCCAACTTTAAATCCGCCAAACAGTTCTCTTCTCGGGATCAGGCCCTGATACTTTTCATCCACAGCGACAAATGCGCCGATTTCCGGGTTGATCTGGAAGATGAATCCGTCAACTTCATCGCCTGTATGGTACTGGGAATCTGTTCTGAGGAACTGATACACCTTCATAGTCGCCGCAAGACGATTGCTCTTATCAATATAGAGAGCCACCAGAACGTGCTCACCCTTTCTTACCTGATGAGTCTGCTCTTTGAACGGGAGCAGAAGATCTTTCTCCAATCCCATATCCAGGAATGCACCAATCTTGGATGTATCACGCACTTCCAGGATCGCAGTCTCTCCCAAAGTCAGTTTCGGAACATTGGTTGTCGCGATCATTCTGTCTTCAGAATCTTTATATAAGAAAACATCCAGCAGGCTGCCGATCTTTGTTCCTTCCGGAACCATCTTCTTCGGAAGCAATACGCCTCTCTCCGGGCTATTCGGGGTCCAGCCTTCTTCAGCCAGATATACACCAAAATCTTTTTCTTTAATGACCTCTAAGGTCTGCAGCTTTCCAAGCTCTAACATGTCTTTCGTCCTCTCTTTCTCTTCTATTGAGTACCGACTTTCAACTCCACATTTGCATACACACTTCCGTCTTCTGCGCAGAGGGAAACCACATATTTCTTTCCTTCCACAGCCACTTTCAAAGTAAGAATATCTCCGAGCACGGCTGCTTTTCGATACTCGGCACGGATTCCGCAAATCTCAGCTCCCTTTGGAAGCACCTCAGAAGCAATTGCTACATACTGCGCATTGTTCACATGAAGATTGGTATCCAAATGCTGTTTCATAACCGGAATCGTTCCGAATACTTCCATCTCTTTCGGAAGTGTGATCTTCCTTGGGAGATCTTCCATGTCGAGCCTTGGCTCTACCACCGGATAAAGACGGGTTTCCTCCGGTGTCAGTCGTACCGGTCTTCCGGTAGCAATGTCAGTCAGAAACCAACAGGAATCCGCTTTCACAAGATAATTGCCATTCTTATCTAAGATCGCAAAATTTCGCAATCCATAGATTCCCTTAAAATCATATGGCCATGTGGCGATGGTAATCTCTTCTGCCACATCCGGTCTGCGAACCACTTCCACATTCCATGCAGACAATAACCAGGATTTCTTAGTTTTCTGAACGTGAGCAAAACCAAGTCCGGCATCTTCTGACTGAAAGATCGAGCAATCCTGAAGATAATTCATCAATCCGGTAATGGAAAGTTTTCTGTTGGTGTCTGTCTCGCTGAAGCGGACACGACTGTTAAAACTATACATGTAATACTCCTATCCTTCATAACGGAAAAGCTCCAATTTCGTACGAAATCAGAGCCATTGCTGTACGCGTATTAATTTTAATATGCTTTATATTCTTTGTCAAGGATTCCCTACCACGATTTCACCGGACCGAATTTTTTCTGCAATAACTTCACACTGTGTGCGAATTTCTTCCGGAAAAAGAGGAAGGCCTTCCGAGTTTGTATTATAGATAAAATCTACTGCCTCATCTTTTAATGTTAGATATCGAACTGTTCCACCTTCAAAACGATTATTGATCAATTCTTCCATCAGGATCGCCGCAGCCTGTACCGGATTTTCTACGATTGATGCAACAACTGTCCCCCGGTGTTTTATTTCTGCATCGGATTCTGTTTCGATCTCCATCAAATATGCACCATGTTCCCGGGCACCTTCCAAGATTCCCTGCCCTGCTGCCGAAGCAACAGCCATAACAACATCTGCCTTCTGCTCAATCTGAGACAATACCGCATCTTTTCCCTTCTGCACATCATCCCAGCTGCCTACGTAATCTTCCAGAACTACGATTTCAGGATTCATGAATCTGGCTCCCTGTTCAAAAGCCTGATAATATCCCTGAACAACCGGAATATTCATACCGCCGATCCATCCGATCACAGGTTCTTCATTAATACCGGCTGACTCCGTGGATTCTGTAAACATCGCAGCTGCTGCTCCGGCAATGAAAAAGCACTCCTTCTTTTCCATGTACACGGACTGTACATTAGGCAAATCAATCGATACATCTACAGAGACAAATCGAATCTCCGGATACAGTTCCCCATATTTTGCAAGATACTCTCCCGGCTCAGCAGATGCCGCAAGGATCATATCTGCCCCATTTTCGCAAGCCGAACGCACTGCAGATTCTAATTCCTGTGCATTTTCACCTTCCACTTCTGTCACAACAATCCCCGGTTCCTCAGCGAATGCCTTCACACCTTCGCTGAACTGACGATTATAGGACTGCCTTTGGTTTTCTTCGCTATATATAACATATATCTGTGTTTCTTCCAATTCCACCGCTTCTGTTCCATTCATTTCAGGACCCACAGAAACCGCTTCTGTTTTCTCATTCATTGTGCCACTTGTACCACAGGCGGACAGCCCCAAGCACAACATGATTGGAAGAATTAAACTGATCTTTACCCTCATTTTCCTATACTTTCCTCATTTAAATTTCTTCACAACAGAATAACATCGGCGGAATATCTTGTCAAGATAAGACGGAATGCCTAAACGTGACCCAAACATGACAAACGTCGTTTTAGTTGGCATTCACATTGTGTTATAATTGTACATGTAACAAGGCGCAATTGTGCTTTGAATAATAGAGGAGGTGCATGTTTATGTACAAAAAAATTGATGCAGCAGCCGAATATATCAGATCTAAATTTGACAAAAAAATTGATATTGCTATCGTATTAGGATCTGGTCTTGGACCATTGGCTGACGAAATTGAAAATCCTATCGAGCTCGATTATGCTGATATTCCATACTTCCCGACTCCGACATTAGCAGGTCATGCCGGAAAATTAATCATCGGAACGATTGGAGATAAAACAGTTGTAGCAATGAAGGGGCGTTTCCACTATTACGAAGGACACGATATGGAAATCGTTCAGCTCGGCATTCGTGTATTCCAGAGATTAGGTATCGAAAAGGTAATCCTGACAAATGCATGTGGCGGTATCCGTGAAGATTTAGTTCCGGGATCTATCATGATCATCAGAGATCACATCGGTCTTTTCTGCCCATCCGTTTTAAGAGGAGAAAACTACGACGAATTTGGACCAAGATTTAAAGACATGACAGAAGTATACAGCAAAGCAGCTGGTAATATTGCTCGTAAAGTTGCATCTGAAAACGGTATCGAAATAACCGATGGCGTATATGCATACTTCCCGGGTCCAATGTATGAATCTCCGGCAGAAATCTTAGCTTATCGTGCACTCGGTGCAGATGCAGTTGGTATGTCAACAGTACCGGAAGCAATTGCAGCCAGACATGGCGGACAGACAACACTCGGAATTTCCTTAATCACAAACAGAGCAGCAGGATTAGGAAATGCTGAATTAAGTCATGCAGAAGTAGTTGAAATCGCTAACAAAGCAGAAAAGAATCTTGTTACATTAGTAAAAGGTGTAATCACACAGTGGTAATCTTTTTATAATAAAAGAACTCCCAGCAAAGAAAAACTTTGCTGGGAGTTTTTTTATCAATTTAATGACATTGCAAATTAGTGGCCGCCCTTTGCAACCTTTCTTGCACGGCTTGTACGGATAATACCAATTACAACTACTGCAAGCATTGTAGAAGCGTACGGGATCATCTCGATAAACTCGGACGGGAAGCTGGAACCACTCTTAAGGGATGTAGCAAGAGCATCTGTAAATCCGAAGAAGATCGCTACGACACCAGCACCAGCCGGGTTTGCGGACGCGATGTTACTTGTGGAAAGACCGATGTAACCACGGCCGTTGATCATACCCTTCATGAAGAAGCTTACCCAACCCATGGACATGAATGCACCTGCAAGGCCGCAAAGCACGCCGGAGATAAGGAAAGAGATATAACCAATGTTCTTAACGCTGATACCTACAGAAGCTGCCGCTGTCGGGTTCTCACCTACTGCTCTTAAACGAAGACCAAGTCTTGTTCTCTTAAGGAAGAACCAAACTGCCCAGATGCTGAAGAATGCAACGTATGTTAATAAGTTGTGTCCGGAAAGCATCGGACCGATAACCGGAATACTGTCAAGTACCGGAATTGTGATAGACGGAATTGTGTATGCCTTAATTGCGGCGGAAGTTGTAGCCTTCTCACCTGTTAAGAGATACATTACAAATACAGTACCACCTGCAGCTGCAAGGTTTGTAGCGATACAGGTAAGGTACAGGTCTGTTTTACCGGAGATACTTGCAAACGCGATCACACCGCCGGTAAGAACACCAAATAAGATAGCTGCTGCTAAACCGATCCATAAATTTCCTGTCATACCGGAAACAACAACACCTGCAAGTGCAGCTACAAGCATCATACCCTCTAAAGCCATGTTCATCATTCCTGCTTTAGCACTAATAACGGCTGCGAGACCAGCATAGATCAGAGGGGTTGATAAACGTAATACTGAGAAACCAAAGTTTCCAATCCAATCCATTGTAGACATATAATCTCTCCTCTCTTATGCTGTCTTCTGAGCTGCTTTCTCTTTTGCAGCCAGATCCTCTGCAGCAGCTTTGTAGATGAGTTTCTTCTTGTAGTTACCCATGAACTCTTCAGCCGCTACCATGAGGATAACGATACCCTGAATGATAGTAATGAACTCGATCGGGATATCACCCTTGGAGTTAACTACGTCAGCACCGATACGGATATACGCAAGAAGAAGGGCTGCTACCGGAACAAGAAGCGGGTTCTTTCTCGCAAGAACGGCTACCATAAGACCATCGAAACCGTGCTGTGTGCTTGCTGTCCACTGGAAACGATCGTAGTTACCAAGAATCTCAACAGTACCGCCGATACCTGCAAGAGCACCACCGATAAGCTGTGCGCCGATGATTGTTCCCATCATGTTGATACCGGAAGCTTTTGCGAACTGCGGGTTGTTACCAACCACACGCATCTTGTAACCAAATACCATCTTATAGAAAAGAAGAGCTACAAGGATAACTGCGATAACAGCAACAAAGAAACCTGCCTGAACTCTCATTTTTCCAAAGATGCCCGGGAACTTGATCGCTTCCGGGAGCGGTAAGGAACCAAGGAAACCGATGGAGCTGTCTCTCATGAAATATTTCAGGAGATAAATTGCAAGGAATACAAGAATGTTGTTCAGCATAAGGGATGCTACTACGATATTCGCATTAAACTTGGCTTCCATAACAGCCGGAATGGAGGAGATGAAAGCACCTACTGCTGCACCAACTGCAAACAGTACAAGAATGCCAACCGGACCCGGAAGGGAATCGCCGATCTTCAGAGCTACCATGGAGATCACACAACCGGAGATCATGAAGATACCTTCACCGGACAGGTTGAATTTGTTTACCGCATACATAAAGCACATGCAAAGACCTGTGAATGTAAACGGAATTGCCAGGTTGATAATACTACCGATACGTCTTGGAGAAGAGAACGGTCCTAATACGAACTGCTGGATAATATAAACAGGATCATCACTGATGACAAACAGAGTGATCAGTGCAACTGCGTAAGCAATTGCTACCGCTGCAATGATACGAACCAATTCAACGGTAAATTCTACTTTACTGGTTTTATTCATAACAGACCCTCCATATCCTTTTCTGTCATTGTCTTAAGTCCAAGCATGTACTCACCAAGCTCAGCTTCAGATACTTCACTTGCTTTCGGGAATACCGCAACGATTTTACCTTTACGCATTACGAAAAGTTTATCGGAGCATCCAAGAACTTCGTTTAAGTCAGCAGAAATAAGAAGAGTTGCTGTTCCTTCTTCTCTGGATTTTCTAACGATCGCTTTTCTGATCATCTCAGCCGCACCAACGTCGATACCACGTGTCGGCTGGTTTGCAACGATAAAGTTGCCGCCTGTTGTGAACTCACGGGCAACTACTACCTTCTGGATGTTACCACCGGAGAGGTAACGAACTGCCTGTTTCTTGTTGTCACAGGCGATCTGGAATTCTTTAATATACTCATCAGCAACGCTCTCAATATACTTCTTATTGATGAACATGCCTTTCTTGTAACCCGGTTTGAAATAACGATCAGAGATAATGTTGTCACAGATGGACATCTCACCTGCAGCACCGTGGATCATACGGTCTTCCGGGATAAGTGCCATACCCATCTGGCGGATATCAAATACGGTTTTGCCTTCGATGGACTGACCATTCAGTTCAACGGTTCCGGAAGCGAAACCGTCCATACCGGAAAGTACATCGGAAAGTTCGCTCTGACCATTGCCCTCAACACCTGCGATGCCGATAACTTCACCTGCTCTGATGTCGAAGGAAAGACCGTCAAGAACTCTCTTACCATCTGCATTGATCTTTACAAGATCTCTTACCTTGACGATCGGGTCACCCGGTGTCGGGTCTTCTTTTTCAAACTGTAATACTACGTCACGGCCTACCATGAGACGGGAGATATCTGCCTCGCTCATATCAGAGAGGTCATAGCTGCCTAAGCAGTTGCCGCGACGAAGGATTGTGATTCTGGAACAGATTCTCTTAACTTCTTCAAGTTTATGAGAAATGAAGATGAAGGAATGTCCATCATCACGGAGACGAAGAAGCTGCTCAAAGAGTTCATCTGTCTCCTGAGGTGTTAATACCGCTGTCGGCTCGTCCATGATGATGATCTTTGCACCCTTGATGAGAACTTTCATGATCTCAACTTTCTGTTTCTGACCTACGGACAGATCACAGACACGTGCTAACGGATCTACATGGAAATTATATTTCTCAGATACTTCTCTTGTCATTTCAACTGCTTTATCGAAATCAAAGAGACCGTTTTTCATCGGCTCAATACCGAGAAGTACGTTTTCAGCTACTGTTAAAGACGGAACCTGCATGAAGTGCTGGTGAACCATACCAATACCTTTGCCGATCGCATCCAGAGTATTCTTGATATTTGCATCTTCGCCGTACAGAAGAACCTTACCGGTCTGCGGTTTCTCAAGACCGAAAAGAACCTTCATAAGAGTTGTTTTTCCGGCACCATTCTCACCTGCAAGTGCAAGGATCTCACCCTCATTAAGCCAGAATGTAACATCTTTGTTGGCAACAAAACCATTATCATAGATCTTGGTAATGTTTTCCATTCTAAGAATTTCCTTGGCCATACCTTTTCCTCCTACCTATACGATATCAGCAGGATTAACAAGTAATCCTGCTGACATAAAAATCATTTTTTCAAACAATCCAGCTATTACGGAGCTACAGCGCCCAGGAATGCCTGGTATTCAGCCTCGTCTGCGAAATCGAAGTAGGATTTAACCTGCATTTCGCCAGCAAGGATCTTTGCATTTGTTTCAGCCATTTTCTCTCTAACTTCTGCCGGAACATTTGCCTGGAAGAACTCGTTGTCTACATAACCAACAGCAGCTTCTTTTAAGCCGAGAGTTGTAACTTTCTTCCACTGAGCTTCGCCAGCTTCTTCGCTGTGGAAGAAGGATACGAGGGAGTTACCAACTTCTTTTAACATGGATGTAACGATAACATCAGCGATTTCCGGGTTCTCGGAATCTTTGTAGTATGCGTACTGGTCGGAGTCAACACCGATAGCCCATGTGCCGAGTTCCTGACATGCCTCGAAGAGACCTGCACCGGAACCACCAGCTACCTGGTAGAATACGTCAGCGTTCTTATCTCTAGCCTGGCTTAAGCAAAGCTCTTTCATCTTAGCCGGCTCTGTCCAGGAACCTACTGTACCTTTGATAACTTTGATTTCCGGATTGTAATCAACAGCACCCTGTACGAAACCTGTTACGAAGTCCTCGATAACCGGGTTGTCCATACCTACGTTAACAGCGATAACGCCTGTCTCGGAAAGACCAGCTGCCATCTGACCTACCATGTAGGAACCTTCGTTCTGAGCGTAAAGAATGTAAGCTACGTTCTCCGGGATAAGCTCCTCATCGAGGGAGTCATCGTAGATAACGAACTTGTTGTCCGGATACTCTTCAGCGAGCTTTAACATAATGTCTGTGAATGTGGAACCACCAACTACATACTGGTAACCTTCATCAAGAACATCGAGGATTGCATCTTCCCATTTATCGGATTTTGTTGCATCACCAACTTCGATTGTCTTAGCGTCCCAGCCTTCGCCTCTTAATGTTGTCATACCTGACTCTGCAGAGTCAGAGAAGGATTTGTCACCAAGGTTACCTACAACGTGACAGATTGTTTTGTTAAGGTCTGTAGCTTCAGCTTTCGGTGCATCTGTTGCTGCCGGTGCCTCTGTTGCTGTTGCTTCTTCTTTAGCTGCTGCTGTTGTTGCTGCTGTCTCGCCGCCGCCACAAGCTGTGAGGGAGAGTGCCATTGCACCTGCAAGAGCTACGCTTACTAATTTTTTAAGTTTCATATTTCTCCTCCTTAAGTTTTTTATAATGAAACTAATCCCCTTAGGGACTCGCTTTCGCGCACTATAACAAAATGGTTACTAAAATATTATAACACATTTTCTACCTAATGTGTTAAATTTCTTATCCATTTTTCGCTATAAATTCTTAACACACTCACGATCGCCTCGATCGCAATGTTTAATTTGATGATCGCCACTACCAAGTACGGTGACGCACCCAACCAAAAGGCACAGATCGCTGCTGCCGGGATCGTCAAAAGCCACATTGAGAAGATATCGCAGATCAATCCCATCTTGCCGTCACCACCTGCTCTCAATACTGCAACCATTCCGGTCATCTCAACACCGGAAAATGGCCAGATTGCCGCAAAGATCAGCATAAAGCTTCTGGCATATACCGCCGCCTCCGGACTAAGGGCATACAGACTTACGAACGGACTTCCAAAGAGCAGAGTTACGATACCTACTAAAGAACCGCCGACAAGACCGATCATGATCATACTGTATGCTTCTTTCTGGATCCGCTCTTTGTCACTTCCGGCACCAATGGTCTTACCCATCACTACAGAACATGCGTGAAGAACACCGTTCATCAAGCTGCTTACCAGCTGATAGAATACGTTCGCCACATTATAACCGGAAACAATCGTCGTTCCCATCTGACCTGTGATCGAACTTCCTGCCGTAGTTCCTGTGGACCAGATCAGCTCGTGACCGATGATCGGGGCACTTACCATCCAGAAATCTTTCGTCAACTGCTTATCTTTTCTCTTCAGATCCGAAAGTTTCATGGAGATCTTCTTATCCTTTTTAAATACAAAACGACTCAGTATAAGAAGTTCCACCACTCGGGCAATAACTGCACCAAGTGCCGCACCCTGGATCCCAAGTTCCGGCATGCCGAACTTGCCAAAGATCAAACAGTAATCCAACACAACGTTGATCGGATAGGAAATCGCGTTCGTGGTGAACGACACGCTCATCTCCTCAATACCTCTGCACCATGCGAACATCACTGTGCTGACTGCACATACCGGATACATCAAGGCTGCAATCCTAAGATAGGATGCACCAATTCGTATCAATTCCGGATCACTGCTGTATATGCGAAGCAATTTATCCGGCCAGATCATCACAATTACTGCGAAGATCACGCCAAATACAACTGCACTCTTGATCCCGATCGCACCTAATGTTTTGATCGTATCTTGATCACGCTTCCCCCAATACTGAGCGACAAGAACACACCCTCCTGCACCGATGCCGCAACAAACCGTATAAAAAATAAAGAAAATTTGCTGCGCCTGAGAGACTGCACTCATCTGAAGCTGATCAATGTGACCAAGCATAATGCTGTCAAGCGTGTCTACACTGACACGCAGAAGCTGCTGCAAAATCACAGGGAAGGACAAAACTAGGATATTCCAATAAAACTGCTTCGACAAGACAATTTCCATCGAATGCTTCTTTCGTTCTATCATCATTTACAATTTCACGCTTTCTCCCGGTTTTCAAAAGGGCCTGATAATCCCTCTATTTCTTCTATTACTACAGAATACACCCCTCAGTTTTACTTGTCAATATTTTTGTGCATTTCTCTCATTTATTGTCGTTTTGTGTCGTGTTTTCTATTCAAAACATACAGAAAATGCGACATTTTTCGTTGACAACTGACATGACAGCTGTAGTATTCGCTGTAAAAAAACCGCCTCTTTTATTATACATTTTTCGAGAAAAAGATGTCTAGGACTCTTGTCCCCATTTCCATACATATCTTAGAAAAAAAAGAGACTTTCTGCGCTTTCTTTTGAGACTTTTGTCCTATACAGATAAACTTTGCTTATATCTTTCTGCAAAACAAAAAATCCAGGAAATAATTCCTGGATTCTCAGCTGGGCTACAAGGATTCGAACCTTGAAAATGACGGAGTCAGAGTCCGTTGCCTTACCATTTGGCGATAGCCCATTATAAAATTGTGACATCGGTTACTAAAGTAACCTAGCTGGGCTACAAGGATTCGAACCTTGAAAATGACGGAGTCAGAGTCCGTTGCCTTACCATTTGGCGATAGCCCATCACTTGAACGAATGTCATTATATATCAATATAAGTAATTCGTCAAGTATTATTTTCAAATTTTTTTAAAATTTTTTACCAATTCAAAAATCAGTCTTTTTCTTCCTGTTTCTAATATTCAACGGATTCCAGAAACAACCCTTCCGGTGGTGCGGTCATTCCTGCTGCCTCACGATTCATCGCTGCCAGAATATCCTTCATCTCTTCCGGTTTTCGTTTTCCCTGTCCGACCTCCACCAGCGTTCCGGTCAGGATACGTACCATATTGTACAAGAAACCATTTCCGGTATAGGAAAACATCACCTTTGATCCCATTTCTTCTATATGAATCGATTCAATCGTGCGAACCGTGCTTTTTTTCATTTTCTTGTTTGAACAAAAGCTCTTAAAATCATGCTCTCCGATCAAATACTCAGCAGCCTTACGCATAGATGAGATATCCAGACTTTCACCCAGTCCCCAGACATACTTTCGCTCAAATACGTTTTTCTTCGAAGCCATGTCTATGGAATAAGAGTAGGTCTTTCTGGATGCCAGAAGCCTGCTGTGGAATCGATCCGGCATTTCTTCTGCACTTAAGACACGAACATCTTCCGGAAGATATTGATTCAAGTATTCCATCGCAGCTTTCGCACTTGGACAGATTTTCTCATCGATGTGAAAATTAGCAACCTGACCTCTGGCGTGAACGCCCGCATCTGTACGGCCGGAACCATGAATTTCAATCTCCTCTCCGCTCCATTTTAAAAGGATCGCTTCGATTTTTCCCTGGATCGTATTATCTGTATTTCCCTGTTTTTGCCAGCCATCATACCTGGAACCATCATATTCCAAAACAATCTTAATATTTTTCCTCATTTTGATATCCTCTAAATACAAGAAATCCCCGGCCGGCATGTTTCCATCACCTTCCGGGGATCACAAAATTCATTTTCTGCCGCAGACAGTATAGCGGATATTGCTTATTCTGTCAATTCAGATGTACAGTGCGGACATCTTGTAGCCTTGATGCTGATTGTGGACTGACAGAACGGGCAAGTCTTCTCTGTCGGCTCAGCCGGAGCTGCCGGTGCCGGAGCCTCTGCCGGTTTCTCAGCTGCTGTACGAAGTTTATTTACCATTCTAACCATCATGAAGATCACAAGTGCAAGGATCACAAAGTTGATCACTTCTGTGATAAACAGACCATAGTTCACAGTCGGAGCGCCAACTTCCTGTGCAGCTGCCAGTGTTGCATACTCATTGCCATCCAGCGCAAAAAACATATTGCTGAAATCCACTTTACCGGTAAACATACCAACAAACGGTGTAATCAGGTTTTTAACGATGGAATTTACAAGATCCTTAAACGCTCCACCAATGATCATACCAACTGCCATATCGAGCATATTGCCCTGTACAGCAAACTTCTTAAACTCATTTAAAAACTTACTCATAATATTTCTCCTACGTAATTACTTGTTTTTTGTGAAATATATTCACGCTCCGCATCCTTACGGATAGATCGGATATTTCTCGCAGATCTTTGTTACAGCTGCACGAATCTCATCTGCCTTATTCTCGAAATCAGTTGCTGTTAACCAGATAAGATGTGCGATTTCTGCCATATCACTCTCAACCAGACCTCTGGATGTGATCGCCGGTGTACCGATACGAACACCGGATGTCACGAATGGGCTTCTCGGATCATTCGGAACTGTGTTCTTGTTCAGTGTGATATAAACTTCATCACAACGGTTCTGCAGTTCCTTACCGGAAATTTCCATACCGCGAAGATCCACCAGCATCAGATGGTTGTCTGTTCCGCCTGTAAGTACCTTAAATCCTTCTTTCTCAAGAGCTGCTGCCAATGCTTTTGAATTCTTAACCACCTGCTCCTGATAGGTCTTGAACTCCGGCTTTAACGCCTCACCAAAACATACCGCCTTTGCAGCGATCACATGCTCAAGCGGACCGCCCTGAGAGCCCGGGAAGATTGCCTTGTTAAAGTTGAACTTATCTGCTGCTTCCTTGTTCGCAAGGATCATACCGCCGCGCGGACCTCTTAATGTCTTATGGGTCGTTGTTGTCACAACATCTGCATATGGGAATGGACTCGGATGCACGCCTGCTGCCACAAGACCTGCGATGTGTGCAATATCCACCATCAGGTTCGCACCACATTTATCGCAAACTTCGCGGAAACGTTTAAAGTCGATCTCACGTGCATATGCACTGGCACCTGCTACGATCAGCTTCGGTCTGCACTCCATCGCTTTTCTCTCAAGTTCCTCGTAATCGATGTAACCTTCATCGTTTACACCGTACGGTACAATGTTGAAGAAACGTCCGGAGAAATTTACCGGGCTTCCATGGGAAAGATGTCCGCCGTGATCCAGGTTCATGCCCATAACCGTATCACCGGCTTCTAACATCGCCATAAACACTGCCATGTTAGCCTGCGCACCGGAATGTGGCTGTACATTTGCATAATCACAGCCAAACAGCTTCTTCGCACGCTCGATCGCAAGTGTCTCCACCACGTCTACACACTCACAGCCGCCATAGTAGCGCTTTCCGGAATAACCTTCTGCGTACTTATTGGTAAGCACGGTTCCCATGGTGATCATCACTGCCTCAGAAACAATATTTTCAGATGCGATCAATTCCAGATTTCTTCTCTGTCTGGCAGCCTCAGCTTCGATCGCAGCGCCAACCTCACTGTCATACGCTGAGATCATTTTCATGATTTCATTTACCATCTAACTGCCTCCTTCACAAAATTGATAATTCTTTATTACAATCTGTAATGTTTTGACACCATTATACTCGTTAATGTCCGGATAGTAAACAACATCAATCATTTTTTTATTTTCAATTTCTTTCAAGAATTCATCTCCATTGGTGAACAATAAACCATCCATTGCCAATCCGGTTTCTGTTATCAGATTCATTTTTACCAGATTTCTTGTCTTTCCAAGAATTTTTATATTGCGGATGTACAAATTTTTCTGCGCAAACAGAGGCTTTTCATTTCCCTGACCATACGGTTCCAGCTGTTTTAGTTCCTCCACGAGCCCACCGGAAACATATTCTAAAGGCATCGGAACATCGATCCAGATTTTCGGAACAAAGTCTTCTTCCGTCAGTTCCGCATCTGCATTGAGCCTTCTTCGGAATTCCTCAATGTCTCTTTCTTCTATAGAAAGACCTGCTGCCATCGGATGTCCTCCAAACTTCGGAAGCAGATCTGCCACTTTCGTAAGTCCCTGATACATATGATACTGCTCGATGGAACGTCCGGAGCCTTTGACCATCTCCTCGCCACGTGTCAAAACGATCGACGGTTTATTGAAGTGTTCCCTTACACGACCTGCAATGATTCCTGCCAGAGACTCATGACACTCCGGCAAATAGACCACCAACACCTTGTCATCCGGATACAATGTTTCCACCTGATAAATGGCTTCATCCTCTCCCTGTTTCGTCATGTCCTTTCTCAGGTCGTTCAGAGCTTTCAACTCCTCTGCCATT
>JAZRLX010000224.1:0-13789 GCA_045647085.1 Pilosibacter sp. | reverse complement strand
TATAGGTGAACATGTTATTGTAGTTGGCTCCATCCGGTGTGAACCACTGCTGATCCCGGACGTCGATGACCTGATCGACCGGAAGATCTGTTGTGTCCGTGTCCGTCACCAGATAGATCTTAGCCTTCGGGTTATGTTCCTTCAGCGATGTGATGGACGGCAGTGCCTTGTGATGATAGTCTGCGGTCAATGCGTAAACGATATTCATATAACTCCTCCATGTCTTTTTCTATGGCATTCAGCACACAGGCTGACCAGGTTGTTCTCATCCAGTGTGACGCTAGGATCCATTATGTTCTCAGGTGATAACGGAATGATGTGGTGCACTTCTGTCGCGTGTCCACCACAGTCCTGGCATATATCCCTGTCACGTTTCAGTACATACAGCTTCATCCGTCTCCACTGATGTGACCTGTAGAAGAACTCTGCCCACTCGTTCATCTGTGCTTCATTCTCTCCCACAGCCACAGCTGGTATGCGTCACAGGTTGCAACCTTTTCCGGTCTGTCACAGATGGCTGCACAGGTAACGCAAGGGCACGAATAGTAGTCGGACAGTCTTCTGAGATGTGTCTGAAGTTCTTCGTCGGTCATATCCGAAATATTAATGATGTCGTCTTTGCTCATCGTCATTCACCTGTCAAAAGCCTGGCCACATGAAAGGAGTGTCTTCGAACCTGTGTGCTGTTTATTTTCTTGTGGGAGACACAAGATATTAGCCAGGCTTCCGGCACACACGAAAAAAGCGGAGACCGCTGTTTCCCCGCTTTTTCACTACATAGCATTATACCTGTTTGCTACGGTCCGCCACGGTCCGAGTTAATCAATGATACCGAAATAACGGTACACTCTTTTCTTTGCCGTGTCAGATCCGTAATATCCAAGCACATGTCTCGTTGTTGTTTCCCATGACATGCCGTCAATGTAATGACAGATTATGATTCGCCGCAGCTCTGACTGTTCGAGTATTTCATCTGACAGATCTGTATATAGCCAGTCCAGTATCTCTTCCACGATGTCAGCAAGCTGCTGCTGGATGACCGTTATCTTTTCGTTGATCATTTCGATTCTGAAGAAAGCCTGTGCTGTCGGATCTCCGGGTGTTGTGCTGTGTGGCATTCCATCCATGTTAGGTGAGCGGACAGGCCGATACCATCTCAGCTTCATCTGTTCCAGCTCATCGATTTCATTCTGCAATTTTTTAACAGCACGCAGGCGTGCAAGAGTAATATCAGCCATGCCACCTCGTTTCCATCCCCTTGTTAATGATAGTTGTTAATTAAGTTTGTTGCCAATTATGATTTCCCCATCGATGTCTGCGCCGAGCCAGTCGTACAGATCCCGCACCAGATACATGCACTGCAGACCTATCTCAGCATCTTCAGACCAGCAGTCTTCGCACTGGGACTGCACCATCCTCTTCCGGATCTCTGTCAGTTCTATCGCTTCATTCAGTGTCATACTCGTTCCTCATTTGATTCAGTTTCCATACGATGCGGTTGATACCTATCTGACAGTTCACAGCGGTCTGCATGATGTTCATGTCTATCACCCCAGATTCAAACTCTTCCATGATAGATTCCAGAAGACTTTCAGCAATGTTCATCCGTGCCATCTGAGAGCGATTAAACATGTCCGTCATTCTTCTTTACCGCCTTTGCCCTGTCGCAGTATCCGTTCCCATTCTTATGGACATGATATATGTCGCACATGTTTGTTCTGTTCCTGTGGTTCTCACAGTCTTTGCACCTTATCAACTCCTTGACCGGAATCATGCCTTCTTCTATCTCGCAGATGTATTCGATCATTCTTCATCCCCTTCTTCGCTCAAGTCCAGCGCTGTCTGTCGGTAGCAGTATTTATAATCCCTGCACCGAAGGCATGCGTCTTTGATGTACTTCGGCAGCGTGCAGGTGTCTGCTGTTCGTGTGTCCCAGTTATCTGCCTTAGTCATTCTTCTTTCCTTTCTGCCCATCCACAGAAGTGGGTCGGCTCAGTAAGGCAGACATCATCACTAATCATCATCTGACACGACATGCCTTGACCACCGACATAGTGTTCAAGCTGCCAATACTTGCAGTCCTTGCACCGTATCAGTGGTGTTCCGTATCCGTAATACTCAGACGGAAAAACCGTATCCATGTGGAAGTATTCGTCTTCAACTGGATATTTCAGTTCAACGATTACATGCGTTATCATTCTTCTTTCCTTTCAATTTCCCAATCACACGGATTCAGCATTTGCAGTTGGCATCCTACATAATCCAAGTCACCAATCTTTTCTGGCTCGGCAAACACGCACTTTCTACACTGAGTTTTTTCGCAATAGTTTTTAATTGCTTCAATGGCTTTTACTGGAGGTCTGCTCATGGCTCTTTCCTCTTTCCATCTGCACAGAAGAAATCTTCTTCTACTGTTTGTTCTATCCACGGACAGTAACCATCGCCGAATATTTTGTATCTCACGCAATCCTTGCAACGTATCACTGGCACGGCATCTACTGTTGGTGCGTGGTTGATTCTGTTTATTATCCATGCTGTTTTTTCGTTTGTGCCGTGTAGCAATAACAATTCTAGTTTCCACGCTTCCGCATCAATTAATCTCATCTTTCAACCTCGCTCCGCATTCAGGGCAATACTTGGATTCCACCTGTGTCTTGTACTGGCAGAATGGGCAGGTGTATTCGGTGTAAGGAAAGCCCTGACCTTCGTCTATCAGTCGTTCGATCCATCTGCCTGTCTCCAGTCTTGTCCATCCCAGTTTCTTCATGTGTTCTTCAAACATCATGGCTTTCTCTTCAAACTCTGTCATAACCACCCTGTCTCCTTTAGCTCGTTGATCATCTGCTGTTCTGTGACATAAGGCAGATGGTTGTTCTCCTTGACCAGTTTGCACAGGGTCTGAAGACTGATCTCCCCGTGTCTGTATCTGTTGAACTCCCTCTGGTCATCTACTGCCACATTCCAGTCCCCTCTTTGGAATGCGATCTTGTGGGACGGGAACCGGGCTGTTCTTTCTTCCTGTTCCCGGACGATGTCTGCTATCGGTCTTCTTGTCATTGCTCCTCTCCTGTTCAGAACGGCATGTCCGGGTCATCTATCACACAGTGCATGTTTCTCGTGTAATAAACTCCATGGATCGGGAGCCACGGTTTCTTGAATCTGAACTCCCATCCGAACATCTTGTCCCAGAGCTGCCATTTCTCACTTCTGCTCATATTTCTTGAGTGTGCTTTTGATAAAGCGCTCATCAGCCAAAGCCCATAAGTCTCCCCATAGTACATCTTCATCAATACGCATCTCTTCGCTTTCGTGTTCGATGAACTTGGTTAAGTCTTCTTTAAGCTTGTCTATCCTGCTCATTAAATCGGCAAGGTTTGTGACATTTAAATCTGTTGGTTCTTCTGACATTGTGTCCGATCTTATCCATCGGATCTGTTTCGTCTGATACTCATTGCCTTTGATAAAAAGCATTCTTATATCGACAAGATCCTCATGTTCTTCTGTCAGCCAGTAGTCTTCCAGAATCTGCATGATTCGCCTGTATTCCCATGAATTTATCCAATATTTCTTACTCATATTTACTACGGTTCTCCTATAACCTTTTAGCCACTGGAGGCATAGGATGTTCTGCGCCTGTAAGGGCAGGCAGAACACCTATACCGTGTGGCAGATCGAGAGTTTTCCCTATAACTCTTTATATAGGGTTTTAGGGAAAGTTTTGCTTTTTTCTCCTATAACCCTTAGGGTTTTAGGGAAAGTTTTATAAAATCTTCAGCATCACACCAGAATCCTGGGTTATCTACAGCCTTCATCGTCACATATCCGGCTCCTTTTAATCTGTTTTCCAGAGACCCTTCTTTAAATTCCGGGTTGATTTGCCGTATCGCTTTCAGGATATTTGAACGCTTGTAGCATGTGACGCCTTTGAACTCTACGGACTCACAGATTTCGATTGCCTGTGCAATCTCGTTATTCTGTTCCTTGATCTTCTGCTTTGACCGTTTGTTGTTTTCTGTGCTTAACAGATCGCAGTCTTCCAGGCGCCCTTCATAATCAACCTTATGGATCGGCCAAACAAAGAACATGTCCACCGGCTGAATGGCTTTGAATTCTCTCAGTGTCGATTCCAGTCTCCAGGCTGTCCAGTCTTTCTCTTCTTCGATCTCCGGCGCCCAGTCCAGCTGCGTCATCGTCAGAATGGCATCCGGATCTCTCGCAAAGGTTCCGGCTCCGGCAGCTCTGTCGATGATAGACTTTCCTGCCGAAGAGCCTTTGGCGAAGTGATGGGCGTAGATGACTGCAGCACCGGTTTCTTCTGCGATCCTGTCGAACTTGGCGACCATCTTGGCAACGTCTCCGTTGCTGTTCTCGTCCCCTTCCATCAGTTTGTATAAGGGATCCATCATGACCGCCACATATTCCTTGTTGCGCATCCGGTTAATAATGATGGGTGCAAGCTCGGAGATCGTTTTGTCGGCTCCTCGCAGATTCCATATCTCAACGTTTTCTGTGTGATTGTCGAAGTCCAGCCCCAGGGCTTTGTAAATGTCCTTGAAACGATGGAAGAACGATGACCCATCCAGTTCCATGTTCACATACAAGACCTTTCCCTGTTTGCACCGGTGATTTAGCCACTTGTGACCTTCCGCTATCTTTACCGCCAATTCCATCAGAGCGAACGTCTTTCCGGCTTTGGATGTCGAAGCGATTATCATCTTGTGACCCTGGCGCAGAATGCCTTCGATCAGTTCCGGCTTCAACGGTGGCATGTTGTTCCATATGTCCCTCAGGTTGACGATGTCCGGCAGACCGTCGTTCATCGCCGAGACCCATTCACGCCATTCCTGGAACGACTCCATGCCGATATTGGTCTTAATTAAGAATTGTTTGTGGTCACCTCGGAGAACGCCCGGAAGACGGCTCAGACGGGACGGGTTGATATTTGCCTTGTCTATCTCCATTCCGGCATCGTGCATGATGTTCCGGATGAAGTTGAACATGAACCGGTATTCTGATTCGCTGGATGCGTAGACCGGCACGATGGCATGAACGGATTTACCGCCGGAGTAGACCAGCGCCTTGATCGGGATCTTTATTTTCTCCAGCTTCTCGATCTGCTCGTTCAGATCCAAATTGTCGCACTCGATCAGAATGTGCTTATACTCGGCAACATTCTTATCGTCGATACCTTTTCCATCCAGCGGGTTGATACGAATCCAGGCACCGGCTTTTTTGTTATAGCTGCCCAATGCCTTCTCGATCGGTTCCCCTGACTTCAGCATGTCTATCAACTGACCTGCCTTATAGGTATATGAGCCTTTCCCGAACGGCACATATTTACCCTTGTTGTTTTTTTCGGACTGCATCGTATAGCCGATGGTGTCGCCAGGGTCGAACATGACTTCCAAATATTTGATAAGATCCTTGACCGGGTTCCATGATGACGGCTCCCGGAAAGCCGGTTCTTCTTCGATATATCCGTCTTCCCATGAAATGACAGGCTTGTATTTGTCGTCAGACATATAGACATTCAGCTTCTTTTCCGGCGACCATCCCCGTTCTTTTGCCATCTGGACGATGGTTCCGCCGGTTATCTCATCGCTGTCAAACGATTTCCATTTCTTCTCACAGGTCAATTCGTCATAGCGCTGGGAATCCATAGCAGACCAGTCTTCCCAGACATAGACCGGAAAGCCTTCCTGTTTTAACGCCATGCCCACTTTCAGCCATTCTTCGTAGCTGAGAGACGCAGGGTCGATATACTTAAGTAGTTCTTCAAGATTCGTCTTCTGCATCATCCCACTCCATTCTGACGATTACTCTCGGTTCATCACTGTAGCGCTTGTAAATGGCAAGGTCGACGATCTGTGAATCATCGTGGTAAACAATGCCGTTCAAGGCGTCGCAGATTATCTTTGCGATATTGTCGCAGTCCGGTTTCTTCTTTGGTCGGGTGAATCCCATCAGCATATCATTCCGCTTCTTTTTGGATGCCGACTTGGGAATTGAATAAAACGCCCTGATCTCGGCTCTGACTTCGGCATCCGGATCTAACGGAACATGCTTCGGATATTTTTCCTTGAAACATACCTTGACCAGATTCTCATAAACAGCTGTGTCGTGAGGTGTATATGCATGGCCGGAGCGCCCCAGTCTGGGACGCCCCTTGCCTTTCGGTTCACCCGGAACGGTGAACATGATTACCATTCCGTATCGCTCCAGGACTTCTTCTTGGTCTGCTTCTTTTCCTTTTTCTTAGGAGGAAGGAAGCGTTTTACGTTGTTGTACTGGTTGCCGTTATATTCACGGTTGACCACTTCCACAAGACCGCTCTTGCCCGGTAGGTCATCCCAGTCCGGGATGAATGTCTTCTGACCGTCTTTCAGTTCGCCGATGGATTTGAAGAACGCAGCGATCAGACCGGAGCACTCTTTGCAGACATAGAAGTTATTGTTCAGGAACGCTCTTCCGTTGTCGGTATCGACATGCAGGTTGACTGTGACTCTTCCGCACGGCGGGATCTTGGCTGAACCGTTGTAGTCTCCATACTCGATGGAGTCGACTGTGAACTCATATTCGCCCGGAGCCAGAAGCACATACTCCTGATCTTCGACTTCAAATTCCATTACATATTTGCTGTTTGCCATTTCTTCCTAAACCTCCTGTTACCCTAACGGGTCTCTCTTAGCAACGATAGCGGTATTAATCTTGTTGATGTTCTCGATCAGATAGTCGATGAAGTCCGGATCATAGTCACTGATCGGAGTGGTGAACTCATAGATTCCCTTGTCGGCGACCAACGCTCTCAGTTCCTCGTTCTCGATGCCGTACTTGTCCATGACTTCCTTGATGCGTCCGAATTCTGTCTTTCCGACCAGTGGCGTTTCATCGTCCACGATATCGACATGCGGAGCGTTGATTTCCAGATATTTGCCTCCGGGAATCTCTTCCGGATCTTCGACAACCAGATCGTAATATTCACGGATCTTCGCATCGACCATCTTCAGGTCGTTGGGAATCAGATCCGCCCGGAACATTCCGACCGGAGACTTGACGGTATCCTGGCCGGAGTTGCGTGTGCTGAAGTGATAGCCGTCATCATCGACAACAGTCTTCAGCACGATGGCGAACATTCCTTCCAGGGTGACTTTCTCATCCAGCATCTTGCCGATAGTCTTGGCCTTGGTCGTGCTGCCATCTGAAGATGTCTCGGTATGCTGCAGGAAGTAGACGATTCTGTCATCCGGCAGCTGCCTGGAAAAGTTGATCAGTTCCCAGAAGTTCTGTCCGATCTCGGTGAACTTCTCATAGCCCTTCTCTCTGGCTCTGCGCATGAACTCGTTTGCCATCAGATACTGGGCATCATCAATGACGATGGACTTGCAGTCCGTTTTCTTCATAAACTTGCGGACATCGGAATAGATGTCGGAATTCAGCGTTTCAAATCCCTTGGATCTGAATGGCAGCGGCTTGCCGATCGTGTTGACCACCGCCAGCTGTCCGGGTTTGAAGTTCCTCAGGGAAGCGGATTTCCCGGTTCCGGATTCGCCTAAGATCATTACAACGATAGCCATTATTTAATCCTCAGATATTCTCCTCTTTCCTCGATGTGGGCAAAGTCAAGAACTTCCCCGTCCTGCTCGATGGCCTCACGGATCTTGGCCTTGTCCGGTTCCAGTTTGACCACACAGTATTCTTCCGGAACATCACCATCCAGAACCAACGGTCTCAGACCGCCCTTCTTGGCGATAGTGAAGTTGAACAGGCCGGTGGAAACCTTGGGACGGTTTGTCTTCCGCATGGAATCCAGAACATTCTCTTTCAGCCTGTCGATGGCCTTCTGGCGTGACTTCTTCAGTTCCATCAGTCTGTGGATCTCGGCATCATAGCCGGTGATGTCGGCTTCAAAGTTGCGGATGATGCGTCCGTAGTTCTCCAGCTTCTCATCCAGAGCCTCGCCGACCGTCAGCATGTCATATGGATATTCTTCGTCTCCGGCTTCCAGAACAGCCTGGATCTGAAGATATTTGCCTGTCAGTTCATACAAGCTGCTCATAACACCTCCAGCAGCTGCAGCGCTTCGATCAGCTCTGCCTTTTCGATATTGATGTTCTTGTAGCCGTCATCAGACGGGAATGTGAAGTGGACGATTCCGTTCACCTCTGTGGATGCATACCAGACTTTCCTGGTGCCGTACAGATCACAGCAGACGCCTCTGACCTGTTTGCCGGTGAGCACTCCTCTAACCGGCGGAATATTGTTTCTTTCTTCAGTTCTGAAGTTCATTTCTTACCTCCTCATCAAAGTCTCCCCAACCCGGGAGCGTGTCTATTGCAAAAGCCTGTCGTTCCAGATCGGTCATGTTATGGAAGCATTTGACCATGTAACGGCTTGCCATGTTGTTGTAGCCTCTGGTGCATTCCGGGCAGAGCCAACGTCCGGATTCCTTACCGCAGATACCTCCACGCTGTGTCATGAATTTCACACCGCACTCATAGCATCTGGCGATCATTACAAGATCCCCATGAACTTGGCAATAACTGCCAATACCAGCATGACCATGGAAGTGGCGAAGGTCAGATGATTAACATAAATCAGATCATCCCTGGTGTATTCATCACTGAATCTCATCTCCGTCCTCCCTTCTGGCGCTAACCATCTGCCAATAGACTTCGTCCGAGTAGACCCAGCCGATCATGTTTTCGGTTCCGATCGCCAGTCCTTTTGCAGTTTCTTCATCATCTGTGTCTCTGCAGTTCCAGGCGTTGTACTTTTGCGAGTAGTACATCAGTTCCGGCTTGCCCCACGACATTGCCATGATGACTTCGCAGCTGTGGCTCGGTTTTTCTTCCGGGCTGTGAGGTTTAATTTTAAGAAGCATCTTTTTATCTCCTTTTCTGATAAAATGGAGATGGCTAATCCAAGCCATCAAGCGGTGCGATTTCCTAGGTCGGCGACCGCTTTTTTCAATTCTTTTGGCGATACATGCAGGACTGTGCAAATTGTTGTCAGTTCCACCTTGTCACCCTGAGGGAATAGACTTCCGTGCGGCCTGTTCCGTTCCAGCCGGACAGACTTGTCGAATGCTCTGCGGATGTCTGCCTTTGACCACCCACGCATCGCAAACAGCCGATAACATTCGGTGATCGTGGCGACATCTCCGCCAACGATCTGCTCGAGCGTTCGTGATCTTCTGCTCACTGTACCTCCTTTCTAATCGTGCCATTTGGCACTTCAGTCATTAAAAAAAATTTCAGTGGCGACTGCCGGCTTCAACTTCATGGCGTTTACGATCTTCGCAGCTGTGACAACATTGCAGTCACGTTCACCGCTTAGAATACGGCTGATAACGCTTGGCGAGATATTTGTCAGTTCTGCGAGCTGAATCTGATTCATGCCACGTTTGTCCATTTCGGCTCTTAGCAGTTCTCTATTCATGTTCCTCCTTTCATCGTGCCTTTTAGCACCCTCGTCTATAGTTTGTGCTTAAATTGTCAGAAAGTCAACATTTTTGTGTCAAAAAGCAACAAAAGATTTATAATTTGGTTGAGGAGGGGCAAAACATGGAAAAGAAAAATGAAATGACAATGGTTCGCCCTGGTGTTTATGAGGAAGCAACTGGTTCAAATTTAACTTTCAGAGAAGTCTATGTTGGTGAGATCATTGCAGATCGCAGAAAGCAGCTGAAAATGTCCCAACAGGAACTCGCTGACAAGGTCGGAGTCAACAGATCTACCATTTCACGCTATGAGTCCGGAACTTACAAAAAGATCTCATACAAAATGCTTGACCAGATCGCTCAAGTACTGGACATGACCGATGACTATTTGTGGGCAAGGACTGATGATCCGCACGAGTCATTACAAAATGAATACGATGACGAGACCGAAAGAGCCATTGCTTTATTCAGGCGTTTGAGCCCGGATCAGAAAGCAGCTGTCGAGACCATCATGAAATCGATGGTACAGGAGGAATGATATGCCGGTATTTAAAGAAAAAAACGGTACCTGGACTGTCCGGATCTCCAAGAACAAGGACGGTAAAAGGTACCAGAAGGTTAAACGAGGATTTGAAAAAAGGAATGCAGCTGTAGCCTGGGAAGCAGAATACCGCACCCAGGATGTCACACCGATCACACAGTCCTTTGACGATGTTATGGAAGCCTATCTGAATTATTCTGATGCGAGTGATACTTCCAGATATTTGAAAAGGACTTTTGTATCTCGCCACTTTCCGCTCCATTCTACGCCGATTAACAGAATCACGAAGGAGATGCTGGTAGACTGGAGAAACACGCTCAGAACAGGCTCTCTCGCCGTCAGAACGTGCAATAGAGGGATGGCATATATCCGTTCCGTATTCTCCTACGCATCCGAGGTGTACGGCATCAAAAACGCAGGCACCGTCCTAAAATCCTTTAAGTTAACTAAGGAAGACAAGAAGGAAATGTCGGTATGGACTCCGGAAGAGTTCAACATGTTCCTGGCTGAGGTTCCCGAAGGATACTACAAAGCATATTTCACCTTCCTGTACTGGAGCGGAGCACGCAGATCCGAAGCGTTAGCGGTCTGCAAGGACGATTTCAAAGGCAATACCGTCCGCATCTGGCGGAGCATCAAGCACTATTCCAACGGATTCCTACCGCTGAAGACAGACACCTCCGAAAGAACCATCAGCCTGGATAAGAAGACCATGGAGATCCTGGAGCCGTTCATCGCTGATGCTGACCCCTTCGTCTTTGGCAAGCACAGAAGTTTACCCATCAGCAACATTCAAAGAGAGTTCGCCAGAGCCATAGAAGCATCCGGAGTGAAGCCGATCAGAATCCACGACTTAAGGCATTCCCATGCTTCCCTGCTGATCGCCCACGGTGTGCCGGTTCTCGCAGTCTCCAAAAGGTTAGGCCATTCTTCCGTGAATATCACCCTGTCGACCTACGCCCACCTGTTGCAGAAGACAGAAGACGAGATGCTGGACACGATCGACACGCTGAGACAAAAAGAAAAGGTGTGACAGGAAAGGTACTGCCACACCCCGTAGATAAGGAGGTGCCTATTTACGAGCCACCCCTATCGTAATGAATCGTCATCACGTTTGCAAACTGGAGACATATTTTGGTTACCAAATGGTTACCAGAGATAAGAAAAAGCCCCATTTCTAGGGCTTTTTTGATGCATGGAGCGAGTGAGCGGAAACGATGATACTTGTTTATAACGGTTTTTACCTGTTCTTACACGTTCATAAACGCCTATAAATGCTCATACTTCGCATAAAAATTTTATGCCAAAAATATTTTTGGTTACCAGTTGGTTACCAGTTTGGAGCAATTCTTTTGCACTTGCCCACAAAAAAAGACCCCTCCGAAGAGGGGCTCGACACTACCAATTATAAGGGGACTAAGTCACTGGTGGTGCCGTATGATCTCGTTCTGGTACTCGTCACGGACTCTTCTCAACTCTTCAACGTTGTTGTTGTCGATCATGTGGTTGATGATGGCATTCATGCTCTTCATCATAAACTGATCCGTTTTCTTTCTCTCGTCCGCAGCTTCTTCCAAAACTCCAATCCTTTTTTCATGATCATCAATCTTTTTGAATGGCTTCATGAGCCATGAGCAGAATGTAACCACCGCAGTAATTCCACCGATGAGCCACAACGTCTGAGCAAGACTGATGGTGACATCATTTTGCATCATCACCACCTCCCTCATGCTTTTCCTGTTTCTCCTTCTCGTACTCCTTAATGGACATGCCGATGCAACCGGCAATTAGCATGCCGATGGCTCCGATCGTGATGCCGATCTCCTGTCCATACGGAAGGTTCCAGACTGCTGCCAGGGTGAGCCAGCAGGTCTCAACGCTGGGGATGATGTAGATCGCAATGGTCTTTAACAGATCATATGTCTCATCTTTCAGCTTCATACTCAGTCCTCCACTTCATTCAGACATGCGCAGCTGACCCAGTAATCCAACTTGTCCAGCTTGGCGCACCACTTTCCGTTGATGACCTTCAGTCCGGTGACTGTCATCTTCCCGAACTTCTTGCTGAAGGCAACGCCCGAGCCGATGTGGATGACCTGATCGAGCCGTCCGTCCCCTGCGTCCACCTCGTCAACATCGTCCCAGGGAATCCATCCACCGACCCAGTCGTTGTACATGAGCCCCCGCTGGTAGTCCATCTTCTGGACATAGAAGCCCCATGATGTGACTTTAGATCCAACTCTCAGCACCTGATCGGGTTTGTGCGGTGCCGGTTCCGGAGCCTTGCCCTTGTAGATTTTCGGACGGAACACGCCGATGATGCCACCGACCGGAATGCGGCTGATGTTCACGTAGGGATATGGCTGGTTCTGCCCCAAAAAATAAACAGCGTTTTGTCCGCTGTCTGAATCGTAGATGGCTATGTGTGAATATGGCGTGTCGGAGCACTCTCGCCAGATGCAGATGTCGCCCGGCTCCAGCTCGGCAGTCAGTCCGATGTCAAAGCAGAACTTCAGAATGCCGTTGGTGCTCCTCTGGTTGGCGATGTCCTTAACGTATCCGGATACACCGCAATGGATGATACTGCCCCCGATGTATGGGAAGTAGACACCCGATACAAGATCCCAGCACTGATAGGGCTGTCCTGTCGGGAATCCGTCAACATCCACCCTGCGTCCGATGTACTTCGCTTTAAATTCGTTGTAACTGACCATAGACCCTCCTTAGGTTTTTACTCGGGCTGATATAATGTGTCAAAATGTTCGTTCAGAATGATCGTTCCGTTCTCGTCCTGAAGCGTAAGAGCAACGCCTGTAAACTGCTCGCTTGTGACAGCCTTGGATGCCCTGTCATAATACAGAGCCAGTCCTGTTGCAAGGCTACTTCTTGCTGTGATGCTTGAGTTAACGATGTTGTCAGGACGCACCTGAAGTTCTGTTACAAAATAGTACATGTGTTTTCTCCTTATTTCCACCAGTCAAGGCTTTCATATTGACTGCTCTCTAAATTCGCAAAGGACAGATAACCGCTGGACAGTTTACTGCTCCAGTTGGCAGCCTGTTCATATTCGCTTTTAAGTGATGACGGAACGTATACCGTTAAAGCGTTTGCTGAACTTTTCAGTGCCGTTCCTGTTAATGTGCAAACAGAATCGGCTCTCAAAATCAAGATGCCTGTTAAACCGTCCATGCAATAACCTGCGATGCTTGTTGCTTTGCAGTCTACAACTTGCAACGAACTGTTACCTCGCAATGCATTAGAGCCTAATGTTGTGACATTCTGTGCGATCAGTCTTTTGAAAAATGTATCACGGAATTGCGATGTTCCGATAGATGTCAGACTGTTTGCCACTACTGTATCTATATTGCCTGCCTGTGCGAGTTGATATGAACCGCTTATTGAGTTTCCTGTGATGGTCACGTTCGTGATGCTGTCAAAGTTATAGAACGAATAGCCTTGCAGAGTTGTGACCTCTATGTCGCCATTAGGCCATAAACCTCTTGCGACATCATCCGCTGATGCACCACCGCCACCATACCCACTCGCCAGTGTTGCCACTGCATCAGATAGCGTTGTGTCGGGCGGTGTTTTGCCTGTGACGGTGTTGGCATATGTGGTCAGTGCTTCAATAGCATCTGTCAAAGGCTGTGCCATTTAAATCACCCCCAGTGCAATTAGTGCGCTTGAATAATCCGCAACGAGCGTGTCAAGGTTGGATTTGTCTGTTGCTGACATAAGGCCTGCTGTGGTTGTGGTAGCGTTTGCGATGGTGACCGCTCCTGTTGCGCCGTTCACGGATGTGACTGGTG
>JAZRLX010000223.1:0-2271 GCA_045647085.1 Pilosibacter sp. | reverse complement strand
GTATTTATGACAACAGTACTTGTACATACACTTGCAGGTGCAATGTACGGTTATGCAGGTTTCATCGAGGGTGTTCGTGCAGGTTCCGTTGCAGCCAGCACAGGTCTCAATGCAGAGTGTGACGCGATCGCAGCCTGCGTTATCGGTGGCGTTTCTTTCGTAGGTGGTACCGGTAAGATCAGCGGTATTATCCTTGGTGTATTCGTGCTCCGTATTATCTTCGTTGCCCTTACTATGCTTGGTGTAGATTCTTCTTCCCTTTATATTATCAAAGGTGCGATCATTCTCTGTGCATGTGCATTAGATATGCGTAAGTATCTGGTGAAGAAATAATGGAAGAAAATAAAAATAAGCCTGAACTGCAGGAAGAACAGGTTCCGAAATTCAGGGGGTTGTATCGGAATGTGAATATTTCAGTTAAAGCGTTGGATCGCGTGATTGGAGTCTGCATTGCGGTGATCCTGATCGTAGTGGCTTTGGAACTTCGAAATCCTGGATTTGCGATTACATTTGATTCTCGAGGAGGCACGGATGTTCCCGCTCAGACACAGATGTATGGTGAATTGTTGGAAGAACCGGAATCTCCTACAAGAGAAGGGTATTCTTTCACAGGTTGGTATACAGATAGTGCCTGTTATGTACAATGGGATATCAGTAACGACATCGTTGAATCGGATATGACACTTTATGCAGGATGGCAAAAAATGCAATAGCTTGTATGAAAAGGACCTCCTGTGTTTTCAGGCGGTCCTTTTTTATTAAAATAGAATGAATGAAGAGAATGAAATTTGCTCGATCATCGGAGGAAATGACTATGTCTAAAACAATTCTTTATTTGGAATCCGCCCAGAAGACTGCCTTAGATACTGGCTTTAGTGCAGCTTTTGGTGGGGCTCCGACAAAATATTTTTCTGCACCGGGACGTACAGAAGTTGCCGGAAATCACACCGATCATCAGCGTGGTCGTGTGTTGGCTGGTGCTGTTAATCTGGATACGGTTGCTGCAGTTCGCCCAAACAATACGGATATGATCCGTATTTTATCGAAAGGCTACCCGTTATGTGAAGTAAACGTAACCGAGCTGGAGCCTGTTGATGCAGAGATCAACTCTACACCGGCACTGGTACGTGGTATTGCAGCCCGTTTCACAGAATTGGGATGCAATGTTGAAGGTTTTGATGCTTACTGCGAATCTACTGTCCTTCCGGGATCCGGACTCAGCTCATCTGCAGCTTTTGAAGTGCTGATCGGAACAATTATCAATGGCCTGTTTTTTAATAACAAAGTATCTGCTCCGGAAATTGCTCAGATTGGTCAGTATGCAGAGAATGTTTTCTTTGGAAAGCCGTGTGGTCTGATGGATCAGACAGCATCTGCAGTAGGAAATCTGGTAACCATTGACTTTTTCGATAAAGACCATCCGGTTATTGAACCGGTAGATTTTGACTTTGCATCTTGCGGACATGCGCTCTGCATCATTGATTCTGGTGCGGATCATGCGGATCTTACAGATGAATATGCAGCGATTCCGGGAGAGATCAAAGCAATTGCAGCTTATATGGGAAAAGAAGTTCTGACTGAGATCAAGGAGGAAGATTTCTACGCTAAAATCCCGGAACTTCGTAAGGCATGTGGTGACAGAGCTGTTATGCGTGCGATCCATTTCTACCAGGAAAATGCAAGAGTTCCGCTTCAGGTAGAAGCTCTTCGCAGCGGTAATTTTGAACAGTTCCTTGCACTGGTAAAACAGAGTGGTTACTCTTCTTATATGTACTTACAGAATGTAATCCCGGCAGGATATAAGGCTCATCAGGATGTGGCGGTTGCTTTAGGTGTGTGTGAACACTTCCTGAACGGTCGTGGTGCTTACCGTGTTCACGGAGGCGGATTTGCAGGAACCATCCAGGCATTTGTACCATTTGATATGCTCGAAAGTTTCGTTGCAGGTATGGATGGTGTTCTTGGCGAAGGTGCATGCCACGTTCTGTCTATTCGTCCGCAGGGTGGCGTGGAGATGGAGGTACAGTAATGAAAATTGAAACCTATATCGATTCATTAGTATCATATGCAATGAATCATGGTCTTGCAGAACCTGTAGATCATATGGTCCTGACCAATCGCCTGATGGATCTGCTCCGTCTGGATGATTATACTCCGTCTGAGGAAGTTCAGAGTGAGGATCTGGAAGAGATCTTAGCCGGTATTCTGAATTACGCAGTGGAAAAGGGACTGTGTGATGACGGTATTACCGCAAAAGATATTTTTGATACC
>JAZRLX010000222.1:0-3011 GCA_045647085.1 Pilosibacter sp. | reverse complement strand
AGCGATATTTTATAACAGGAGGAAACTTTATGCCAAACGAAGAAAAAATGAAGCAGCCAACAGAAACCAATACTGAAGTTCGAATGGAAGAACGAATCCGTTCTGAAGAGATTCTGACCGTCGAAGCCAGAGATGTCATTGAAACGGATGAAGACCGCGAAAACAGCATTTGGTTTGAACTCCGCAACGCACATCGTGCACGCAGGATTCTGTCGGGCAGGATGGATGCGATGGAGAGAACTCCTAACGGAGATCACCTGGTAGTTGTTTACTATAAGGATTTCCGTGTAATTATCCCGTATGAAGAAATGAACATTAACCTCATCGACGATCCTGATCTGGGCGACATCAATGTGCGCAGAGACAAGATCGTTGGAACCATGCTCGGTGCCGAGATCGACTTTATTATCAAAGGTATTGATCCGGAAGAACGCACGATCGTTGCAAGCCGTAAGGAAGCAATGATGCGAAAGCGAAGCATGTTCTATGAACATCAGAAGAGCGATGGTTCTTATCATATCTACGAAGGCCGTGTCGTGCAGGCTCGTGTTATCGCAGTCGCTGAGAAGGTTATCCGCGTGGAGGTATTCGGTGTGGAGTGTCCCATCATCGCCCGAGATATTTCATGGGACTGGATGGGTGACTGTCATGATTACTACCGCATCGGCGACCGGATTCTTGTACGAGTCACGGATGTCCAGAATCGGGATAATGTTGAGAATCTCCGGATCCGAGCAGACATCCGCAGCATTACCGATGCGGAAATGCTGGAGAAGCTGAATAAATGCACGCTGCAGGCCAGATATGCAGGAGTTATTACAGACATCCACGGCGGACGACTGTATATCCGACTTTCCAACGGTGTCAATGCCATCGCGGAAACCTGCTATGATCCACGTACTCCGGGCAAGCGGGATGAGATCAGCTTTGTTCTGACAAAGATCAATACGGAAAGACGCATTGCATACGGCATTGTTGCAAGAATTATCCGTCAAAATCTTGGCTCCTAAAAGAAAATTTCAAAAGTTGCACTAAAGGGACACTAAAGGGACACTGAATTTGCATTGACAGGAGCACTGCAATATGTTATAATATCTACAGTCAAAGTTATAGCTAATGGCCGTATTACAATGAATTCTCTCCGGAGAAAATCATGGTGATGCGGCCTTTTTGTTTCCCATCAGAATCCTGAAGGGGGTGTTTGACATGATTCATTCAATACGGAAACATACAGCAAACGACCGTGCCGAAGCGAACTACATCAGCACGGTTGTTTATATTCTGGTTGTGGTAGTTACACTGGCGGTAATTATGGATGTACTCGCAGTGATCATGACCAAGCAGAAGCTGGATGCCGCAGCAGATCAGGTTACAAGACAGATCCAGCTTGCCGGTAAAGTGGATGAGGATACTACTGCTCTTGTGAACTTCCTCAGCACCGATCTCGGCAAGGCAGACAATCTGACCTATTCGGTAGACACCAGCTATATAACAAAAGAAGGATGCTCCACAGCCATCCAGCTGGGAACCCCGTTCTATCTTACTGTTACAGTAGACCTTGAGCTTGGCGGGTTCTGGCAGATCACCGGTCTTCCGATGACGCTGAAATCTACGGCAGCCGGAGTATCTGAGAGGTACTGGAAATGATCCGGTATCTGAAAAACGAACGCGGTGACAGTGTAGTTCCTTTCACCGGCTTCTTCGTAATGGCAATGGTAATCCTGCTGGCTCTTCTTATGATGTGGGTATCAGCTGAGATTACTTTCATCAACATCCGGAACAACGTAAAGAACGAGCTTACGAATGTGTCCATCCGTATTTCCGAGGATACATACAAAGCCATGCGAGAGGGCAATCTGAATGCCTATTATGATACGCTTACTTCCAATACTTCCTATCAATCCGAGCTGCAGCAGATGATCCGTGAAAATATCGCATCCGCTATGCCGCTCGAAACCTCTTCCTATCATGTGGAGGACATTGCACTGACCTTCCAGAAGAATGGCGACAGTATCGAATATGTTCTGACCTGCAATGTGGAATATTACGTTTCACTTTTCGGTGACTCCAGAACGATACGGGCTGAGGAGATCGAACTCAGCGGTCGTCACAATATAAAAGGATATTAAAATCGGTGCAATCAGACGGGCTGCTCCGTATATAAGAGTACGAAGCAATTCGAATCTATTATTACAATAAGGAGAACCCCCTATGAAATTCAAAAAACTGATCGCAATCGTACTTGCAGTAACATCCATGATGACGGTATCTGCTCTTGCAGTCTCCGCCGCATCTCCCACCTCCGCCAACGTCACTGTGAAAGTAGACGGTAAAGTGGTAGACTTCCCGGATCAGGAACCGACCATTGTAAATGACCGCACCCTCGTTCCGGTGAGATTCATCGCAGAATCCCTCGGCTATGATGTTGAGTGGAATCAGGCCGACAACTCCGCCGTGATCGATGGCGGCAAGATCATCATGTACATCGGCACCAACAAAGCCAAGATCAACGGTAAGAATGTGACTCTGGATGTTGCATCCACTCTGATCAACGACCGTACTATGGTCCCCCTCAGAGTGATCGCCGAAACCCTCAACTGTACCGTGGACTGGTTCGGAACCAACCGCATGATCCTCGTAAACAAGCGAGCATCCGATGGCAGTGAACTGAGCGTGTTCGAGAGATACAAGCAGTCCGATCTGTTCTGGAACTACTCCAGCCCCGAAAACGAATACCTCGTTTGGAAAGCTGATTACGCCACCCTTGCTGCAGCCTCCGATCCCTCCGCTTACCACAGTTGGTGGATCGAATCCACGATCGACAAGTCCACTCTGGTGAATCAGGAATTCGATTGTGCGATTATCATGCGCACCTTCAATGAAGCGGAACGCAATCAGGTCAGAGATATGCTCTTCACTCCCTATCCCACTGCCAACAGTACTGCGTTCGATTACATGATGCAGACCATCACCGGTGAGATCTGGGAAACCTTCTACCGTGAAGATTCCGA
>JAZRLX010000221.1:0-2230 GCA_045647085.1 Pilosibacter sp. | reverse complement strand
CAAAAAGGCTTCCTAAAATATAGATCCTTGCATAGTCAACTGCGTAAGGCAAGGTAACATCGCTGGCTCCAAACATGCGAAGCAAAGTAGGAGCACCAATGTAAAAAACGGTTGTCAGAACAATCGCAAAGAGTAAAAGTAAAGAAAAACAGTTGGCTACAATCTTTTCGGCTGTGTTAAGATCTTTTCTTCCCATGGCGATGGCAGCGCGCGGAGCACCACCGGAACCGGCCAGCATTGCAAAAGCATTGATCAGCATGAGGATCGGTACAAAGAGTCCGACACCGGTCAGCGCCGAAGCACCGACTTCCGGGATATGACCGATGTAAATGCGGTCAACGATATTATATAGCAGATTGATGATCTGGGCGATAACTGCCGGAATGGCAAGTTGCGCCAGAAGTTTTGGAATACTTCCGGTTCCCATATCACGTGTGTTAGATGAATGATTTGCTTTCATGGTATTCCCTTCTTTTGATATAGTTATAATTAAAGTATCATACACGTTTTACCGGCAAAGAGTCAAGGGGAACATGGAGAATACGATTGACGTTTCATATGGTTATTTTATATAATTAAGGATAGAAATAGAAAACGATGTCAGGCATAAAGAGAGGTCTGAGATGAAAAAGATAATGACTGGTTCAGAAAGAAGAAAACTAATTTTAACATTAATGAGAGAATCGGAAAATCCGTTGTCCGGAGGCGCCTTAGGCAGTGCGACGGGAGTCAGCCGCCAGGTTGTGGTGCAGGATATTGCTCTGCTTCGTACAGAAGGTCATGAAATTGTATCCACAGCACGAGGATATATTTTGGATGAACCTAAATTACTCTCAAGAGTATTCGAAAGCTATCATACAGACGAACAGACGGAAGAAGAATTGACGATCATTGTTGATTGTGGCGGAATCGTCGTAGATGTGATGATCGAGCACGGGATTTATGGAAAAATGACTGCACCGTTAAATATCCGAAGTCGCAGGGATGTTCAGGTGTACTTAAAAAGGATGAAAGAGAGTGAGTCCGAACCGATTATGAACGTAACTTCCAAGAGACATTTTCACAGAGTGTCTGCGGAAAGCGAAGAGATTCTGGATGAGGTCGAATCTGCACTTCGAGAGAATAATATCCTTGTGCGTGTGGTAGAGGATGAAAACGAAGACTAGATAAGGGGATAGAAATGGATAAGAAAGATTTGTTGTTTTATTTTTTGAGTTCTTCTAAAAGTATGGGGAAACGTATCAAAGTTACCGGCGGCGAACATGGTGTGGTAAAAGGAACCGTCAGTGAAGTGGTAAGGGAAAATGAGAAGCTGACGGTAGTTGTAAATGATGTGACATATGTGATCGATCTGAGCGATGCTCTGGTACGTACCGGTGCTTTTGATAACCGCACGCTTTTTGTGGATGGAGAGGATTCATTAAAGTTTCAGTTGTGTTAACCGGGTAACTGCTATTTATCATCCGTTCTGATTATGAAAGGGGAAAGAAACAAGATGAACAGCAAGTGGGGATTTTATGTATCTGGTATTTGCTTTGGTAAATTAGAGATAGAAGGACAGAACATCTATCATTGTCCGTATGATGTGTATACAGGAGCATTTCAGGAAAAAGAAGTCTTAACTCCGGAGTTTACCATGTACCAGGAAATGGGAAAAATGAATGTCCTGGAAGCATTAGAACGCTTAGATGAATATGAAGCAGGAGTTGCCGAAGGAAAGGACAAGTTTACAACTGCGAGTGGACAGACTTACACAAAGCGCTGTGAGGGGGAATATGTGCAGAGAATTGTAAAATTCCCGAAAGACATCATGGCAGATGGAGGAAATGTTTTCGCGATCATTACTCCATGGCGTGATCAGTGTGCGATCCTTGTAAAAGAAGGATTTGAAGACAGAACCATTTTGAAAACATGGAAAGAAAAATATCAGGAACCGTTATGGAATATTCGTCCGAAAGAAACACACATGGTAGCTATGCGTGACGGGGTTCGTCTTGCTACGGTTGTATATTTGCCGGATTGTGAGGATAAGGTACCGACTGTACTGATCCGCACTCCGTATGGAAAAAATGTTGGTCCGTCTATGTACTATAAGTATGTCCGCAGAGGATATGCGGTGGTGGTTCAGGATACCAGAGGACGTGAAGACAGTGAAGGCGAATGGCTCCCGAACTACTATGAAACAGAAGACGGAGATGACACTTTGAACTGGATCGCAGATCAGGACTGG
>JAZRLX010000220.1:0-2283 GCA_045647085.1 Pilosibacter sp. | reverse complement strand
CATCGGATATGTTGCACCGGTTCTTTTGTTTGCCGGTGTGGTTTTCTATGCCTCTAACAAGGGAAACATTCGTGCAGTTTACAAGATGCTTGCAGTAGAGATCCTGTTACTGGTACTTTGCGGATTGGCTCAGATGTTATTTGGTGGCGGTTACAAAGAGGGACAGTCACTGATGGAAATCTACGAACTGGCCGGTGAAAATGGAATCGGAGGCGGTCTGATCGGAGGTGCGATCGTGTATGTACTTCATACAGCGATCGGAACGATCGGTACATATCTGGTTCTTCTGCTCTGTATGATCATTTCTCTGGTTTGTATCACTGAGAAATCCTTTGTGTCAGCAGTGAAGACCGGCAGCGATAAGGTCTACCAGCATGCAAAAGAGGACTACGACAGACATAAAGAAATCCGCGAGATCAAGAAAGAAGAAAAACGTCAGCTTCGTGAGGAACAGAGAGTTCAGGGTGTGAATTTGAGTTCTACTGATCTTACAAAAGATGGTGTACTTGCAAAGATGTCAGCTTCCGATGAGGAGGAAGTGGCTGAAAGTGCAGCTTATCGTGAAGCATTTGAGCGTGAAGAACGTGCGCTTCGCAATGCAGTAAGTGGGAAATCTGTGAAATCTTCTGCAGATGAATTTACCGGAAAGATCACAAAACCGGCCGCGGCAGAAGAAACTCCGGTTGAAGCCGAGCCGAAGAAAGCGGAAGCTGCTAAAGTTGAAAAGATGGATGAAGATGTCTTTGTCAGCCGTGATAGTAAAACCTTCCGTGAGATGGGTGTTTTCACAGAGAAAGAACGAGTACAGCCAACGGATGCTGAGGTTCCGGTTCATACAGGTTCTGTATTTGACGAAGCTGTATATGTATTAAATGAAGAGACCGTTTCTGAGCTTGAACCGGAAATGGAACGTGCACCGAGAAATGTATATGAACAGAAGTTACCACCGGAGACAGAGTTCACAGGAAGACTTGCAGAGTCTTTCCATGTTCCGGAGGAGCGCAGCAAGAAAGTTGTTACAGCATCCGGTAAGGTGATTGAAACAGATACAGAGGAAATTGTTAAGAAAAAACTGGAAAAGAGAAAATTAGACCTGGCAGAGAAGGAAGAAGCAGAAAATACGGTTCTTCAGGAAATTAAACAGACCGAAGAAAAACCGAAGAAGCCATATGTGTTCCCATCGTTGGATCTTCTTTCACGAGGAAAAGGACCGGCAGCAGGTCAGTCAGACAAAGAGTTTCGTGAGACTGCGATCAAGCTTCAACAGACTCTTCGTAACTTTGGTGTCGGTGTAACTGTGACCAATATCAGCTGCGGACCGACTGTAACCCGTTATGAGCTCCAGCCGGAACAAGGTGTCAAGGTCAGCAAGATCCAGGCTCTGGCAGATGATATCAAGCTGAATCTGGCTGCTACGGATATTCGTATTGAAGCTCCGATCCCGGGCAAAGCTGCTGTGGGAATCGAGGTTCCGAATAAAGTCAACAGCATGGTATATCTCCGTGAATTGTTGGAGAGCAATGAATTTAAGAAACATCCGTCCAAGCTTGCGTTTGCAGTTGGTAAGGACATCGGTGGACAGGTTATCGTTGCGGATATCGCAAAGATGCCTCATTTACTGATCGCCGGTCAGACAGGTTCCGGTAAATCAGTTGGTATTAATACCATGATCATGAGCTTGATCTATCGTTCTTCTCCGGAAGATGTGAAATTGATCATGATCGACCCGAAGGTAGTTGAGCTTTCTGTTTATAACGGAATTCCGCACCTTCTGATCCCGGTTGTTACGGATCCAAAGAAAGCAGCAGGCGCATTGAACTGGGCCGTTGCTGAGATGATGGAGCGTTACAATAAATTTGCCCAGAGCAATGTCCGTGATATCAAGGGATATAATGCGAAGGTGCAGAGTCTTATTGACGCGGGGGATGTTCCGAAAGATCAGATCCCGGTTAAACTTCCGCAGCTTGTGATCATTATCGACGAGCTTGCGGACCTTATGATGGTCGCTTCCAATGAAGTGGAAGATGCGATCTGCCGTCTTGCACAGCTTGCGCGTGCGGCTGGTATCCATCTTGTGATCGCAACACAGAGACCGTCAGTAAATGTTATTACCGGTGTTATCAAAGCAAATGTACCGTCCAGAATCGGTTTTTCTGTTGCATCCGGCGTGGATTCCAGAACAATCCTGGATATGAACGGTGCAGAAAAACTGCTTGGTAATGGTGATATGTTATTCTATCCTTCCGGATATCCGAAGCCACTTCGTGTACAGGGCGCATTCGT
>JAZRLX010000219.1:0-2066 GCA_045647085.1 Pilosibacter sp. | reverse complement strand
GCATGACCTCCTTAAAGTTAAGGGCGTTCGTGCAGTACAGGATTACATGCTCCGCGAGGTACAGCGTGTATACCGTCTCCAGGGTGTAGAGATCAACGATAAGCATATCGAAATGATCGTTCACCAGATGCTTAAGAAGATCCGTGTTGAAGAGAGCGGTGACTCTGAGGTATTACCGGGAACATCCATGGATGTACTTGATTTCAACGAGATGAACGAGGCTCTTGTTGCAGAAGGCAAGAAACCGGCAGAAGGTAAGCAGGTAATGCTCGGTATCACAAAAGCATCCCTTGCTACAGATTCCTTCTTATCCGCAGCATCCTTCCAGGAGACAACAAAAGTTCTTACTGAGGCAGCGATCAACGGTAAAGTTGATAAGCTCATCGGTCTGAAGGAGAACGTTCTCATCGGTAAACTGATCCCGGCAGGTACAGGTATGAAGCGTTACCGCAACATCAAACTTGGTACAGACGAGATCGTAGAAGAAGTTGAAGAAATCGAAGAGGATATCATGATGGAAGATGCTCCGATCGAGGAAGCAGAAGAGATCATCTTAAACGAAGACGATATGAACGACGAAATCTAAAAGATTTTATCATAACAGCGAGGGAAGGAATTCCCTCGCTGTTGTAATATTATAATAGTTAGAAAAGGGAAACTCTGGTTAGAGGAAAGTAATTAAAATATGATTCGTTTATTAGCAGGAATGTTCATTAAGAACAATGAGCAGATTGAAAGACCGGAAGTGCGCAGAGCATACGGAATGCTTTGCAGTATTGTGGGAATCGCGTTGAATGTTCTGTTGTTTGCCGGAAAATACCTGGCAGGAGTATTAAGCGGCTCGATCGCGATCACAGCAGATGCATTTAACAATTTATCTGATGCGGGTTCTTCTGTCATTACACTGGTAGGTTTCAAGTTTTCCGGAATGAAACCTGATAAAGACCATCCATTCGGTCACGGACGAATTGAATATTTATCCGGACTGGGCGTGGCGATGTTAATTGTCCTGATGGGATTTGAATTGTTCAAATCCGCCATCGGAAAGATTCTGAATCCGGAACCGGTAGAGACCGGAATGCTTACCGTTGTGATCCTCCTTGTTTCTGTTTGCATGAAATTATATATGAGCTTATATAATCGCTCTATCGGAAATAAAATTGACTCCGAGGCAATGAAAGCGACAGCAACAGACAGTCTCAGTGATTCTGTAGCGACTTCAGCTGTGTTGGTTTCCATGTTAGCAGCTCATTTCACAGGTGTTATGATCGACGGCTGGTGCGGTTTGGTTGTAGCAGTCATGGTCCTTTATGCAGGATATAAGGCTGCGAAAGATACCATTGATCCGCTTCTCGGAGGTCCGCCATCCAAAGAATTTGTTAATAGCATTCGAGATATTGTCATGTCTCATGAGGAGATCATCGGAATCCATGATCTGGTAGTGCACGATTACGGTCCATGCAGATGCATGATCTCTCTTCATGGAGAAGTATCAGCAAACGGAGACCTGATCGCACTTCATGACCTGATCGACCATGTCGAAAAGGAGCTGACAGAAAAACTCGGCTGCGAAGCAGTGATCCACATGGATCCATTGGAGACAGACAATGAGATCATTACAGAGATGAAACACGAACTCCTAACACACATCAATTCTGAACTTCCGGGTATTTCCATTCATGATTTCCGTATGGTTCAGGGACCGACACATACTAATCTGATTTTTGATGCAGTCGTTCCGTATGGATTTGATATGAGCAATGACGAGGTAAAAGACGGACTGGAGAAGCTGGTGCAGAAGCATTGGAAGAACTGTTTTGCAGTGATACATGTGGAGCAGTCGTACGTGTAGTATATTTATAGAAGAAATGTGTATTTAATTGAGTTAACTTGGTAATAAATAAGTCCCAGGATGATAGGAATTTTCAAGCGGACTCGCTTTCGCTCAGAGAATTGCGTAGCGGTACTAAGGCGCTGAAGCGCCAAGTACCGACGGAATTCTATGGTCCTTCTTGAAAACACCTGTCATTCTGGGACTTTTTCATAGCCAAGTTGACTTAATAAAT
>JAZRLX010000218.1:0-1555 GCA_045647085.1 Pilosibacter sp. | reverse complement strand
GAGATGCGCGGTATCCCGGTTCGTGTTGAGTTAGGACCGAAGGACATCGAGGCAGGTCAGGCAGTTCTCGTTCGTCGTGATACACACGAGAAGATCACAGTTGCTTTAGCTGAGATCGAAGAGAAGGTTGCAGAGCTCTTAGAGACAATTCAGAAAGATATGTTAGAGCGCGCAAGACAGCACCGCGAGGAGCACACATTTGACGCTCACAACATGGAAGAGATGAAAGACATCGCAGACAACAAACCGGGCTTCATCCGCGCAATGTGGTGTGGCTGCCAGGAGTGCGAGAATAAGCTCAAAGAGGAAGTTGGCGTAACATCCAGATGTATGCCGTTTGCTCAGGAGAACCTTGGCGATACATGTATCGTTTGTGGTAAACCGGCACAGAAGATGGTTTACTGGGGCAAAGCTTATTAATTTTTTAAACGGAAGAAATTTACAGTGCCGGGCGGCTCACAAACTCCGCCCGGCTTTTCCATCATAGAGATGGAGTTCGTTAGAAGGGAATTATATGAACCGTACAACATGGACGATTCGTGACTTGGCGTTCTGCGGCCTGTTTGCAGCCCTGATCGCTGTTGGAGCTTTTATCAAAATTACGATTCCGGTGCAGCCTGTACCAATGCATTTTACCTTGCAGTTTTTCTTTGTACTGCTCGCCGGCTTACTTCTCGGTGCACGACGTGCGTTGGCAACGGTCAGCACCTATCTGATCATCGGTCTTTGTGGAATTCCGGTCTTCGCATCCGGCGGAGGTCCGTCTTATTTACTAAAACCGACCTTTGGGTTTCTGATCGGATTTGCTGTCGGAGCATATCTCGTCGGAAAAGTCTATGAGAAAATTCGAAAACGAACCTTTGGCTGGCTGCTGTTCGCTGCATTCTGGGGATTGGTTGCAGACTATGCCTGTGGTATGATATATTTTTATGTGTGCAGCAATTTTGTGCTGAATGTGGCAGTTAGCTGGAAAGTAGTATTTGTAAACTGTTTCCTTCTGACTGTCGGTGAAGATTTTGTACTCTGTATCCTGGCAGCGATGCTGGCGAAGCGCCTCATTCCGGCGTTTAAACGATTGGGCGGAGTATAAGAAAAGGAGTGTGAACAGATGCGGATCGAAATGCCACGTGATGTGGAATGGATCATTGGAAAGATCAGAGACCATGGTTTTGAAGCGTTTGCAGTCGGTGGCTGTGTTCGTGATACGCTTCTTGGACGCGAGCCGGGTGACTGGGACATTACAACTTCTGCGAAACCGGAGGAGGTAAAGGGGATCTTTGGAAAGACCGTAGATACCGGACTCCAGCATGGAACTGTGACGATCATTAAAAACAGAAATGGTTACGAAGTGACCACCTACCGTATTGACGGCGAATACCATGACGGCCGTCATCCGGAGTCTGTGGAATTCACTTCGAATTTAAAAGAAGATTTAAAACGCCGTGATTTTGCGATCAATGCTATGGCATACAGCCATGAGACAGAAATCGTGGATGAGTTTGGTGGAATGGACGACCTTGCAAATAAAGTGATCCGTTGCGTGGGTCTTGCTCAT
>JAZRLX010000217.1:0-1685 GCA_045647085.1 Pilosibacter sp. | reverse complement strand
TGTTTCGGGATTGACATATCCCTCGTTGCTGATGTTCAGTACGAACTGGGTGCAGGTGCTGTTGCAGTACATTTCGACTTCGCGGTTGTCGAGATAATGCTTGCCGAAGGTACCGGAACGGATGCCCATTGCGGAGTAAAGCGGATACCATTCGGAATCCTCACGGTAGAAGGTTTCCCAGATCTCACCGGTGATGGTCTGCATCATGTAATCGAATGCAGTGCTGTTGGTGATGGGATACGGAGTGAACAGCATATCTCTGACCTGATTGCGTTCTTCTTCATTGAAGGTGCGCATGATGATCGCACAATCGAATTCCTGGTTCACCAGAGTGGACTTGTCGATCGTGGTTTCAATCCACCAGCTGTGGTAAGTAGCAGGGTCAGAGGCTTTTGCAAGAGTGGGATAGTCTGCCTTCCATACAAGGTATTCGGTGTCCGGGCTGGAGTAGTTCCAGAAGAGATCGGACTGCTTGTATCTTTCGAACACGCTCAGTTCGCTGCCATCGGATGCTCGCTTGTTTACGAGAATCATGCGATTGCTGCCGAACCAGTCCACAGTACAGTTAAGGGTTTCGGCAATCACTCTGAGGGGGACCATGGTACGGTCATTGATCAGCGTGGATGCAACATCCAGCGTCACATTCTGTCCATTGATCTTAGCTTTGTTGGTACCGATGTACATGATGATCTTACCGCCATCGATCACGGCGGAGTTGTCTGCCTGATTCCACTCGACGTCGTAGCCAAGGGACTCAGCAATAAATCTTACCGGAACGAGGGTACGGTCATTCACAATGGTCGGTTCCTGGTCCGGGAAGTCCACCACTTTGCCGTCAACCTTTACGGTGACATTGGCGGAGGTGGGTGATGCGGCGGAGACTGCAAGAGCAGATACCGTCAGCATGGATGTTACTGCAAGTACGATTGCGATCAGTTTTTTGAATTTCATAAGGGTTTCTCCTTGTCGTAATAATAGATTCGAATTGCTTCGTAGTTCTATATACGGAACAACCCGTTTGATTGCACCAACTTTTTAATATCCTTTGATATTATGGCGTCCGCTGAGTTCAATCTCCTCAGCACGTATCGTTCTGGCATTTCCGAAGAGTGAAACGTAGTATTCCACGTTGCAGGTCAGTACATATTCGATATTGTCGCCGTTTTTCTGAAAGTTCAGTGCAATGTCTTCCACCTGATAGGAAGAGGTTTCGAGCGGCATGGCAGATGCGATATTCTCTCGGACCATCTGCTGCAGCTCGGCTTGATAGGAAGCATCCGAAGTCAGTGTTTCATAATAAGCGTTCAGGTTGCCCTCTCGCATTGCTTTGTACGTGTCTTCGGAGATTCGGATGGATACATTGGTCAGTTCGTTTTTGACGGAGTTACGGATATTGATGAATGTGATTTCCGCTGACACCCACATCATGAGCTGTGCGAGCAGGATCACCATCGCCATCACGAAAAAGCCGGTGAAAGGAACTACACTGTCACCGCGTTCATTCTTCAGATACCGGATCATTTCCAGTACCTCTCGGATACTCCGGCTGCCGTGGATTTCAGCGTCATCGGAAGACCTGTGATCTGCCAGAACCCGCCAAGCTGCAGATCTGCCGTAATCGTGAGATAGAACGGGGTTCCCAGTTGAATGGCTGTAGTGCATCCTTCCTTGGTAATGTAACTGGT
>JAZRLX010000216.1:0-5232 GCA_045647085.1 Pilosibacter sp. | reverse complement strand
TTTTTCTATCTATTCAGTTGCTACTTTTTCTAATATTTTATATAATACAAGCATAGTATTTTTTTGTCAAACAGGGGAAAGGGGAACATACCTATGAAAGTTTTAGTTACAGGTTTCGATCCGTTCGGCGGCGAGTCTATCAACCCGGCTTGGGAAGCAGTAAAGGTGATCAAAGATGAGATCGCAGGTGCAGAAATCGTTAAGATGCAGATCCCGACAGTTGTTGGAAAATCTATCGCAAAGATCCACGATAAGATGGTTGAGATCAATCCGGATATCGTAATCGCAGTTGGTCAGGCAGGCGGTCGTTTCGGCGTTACTCCGGAGCGTGTTGCGATCAATGTAACAGATGCAAGAATCCCGGATAACGAGGGCAATCAGCCGATCGATGAGCCGATCTTCGCAGACGGTGATGCTGCTTATTTCAGCAATCTTCCGGTAAAGGCGATGGTTCAGGAGATCAAGAACGCAGGTTATCCGTCCACTCTTTCCAACACAGCAGGTACTTACATTTGTAACCATGTTATGTACGGTATCCTTTACTACATCCAGAAGGAATTCCCGAATGTACGCGGCGGCTTCATCCATGTTCCGTTCGCAGCTTCTCAGGTAGTGAACAAACCGAACACAGCTTCCATGGCGATCGCTGATATCACAGCAGCCATCGAGGCAGCTATTAAAGCAGCAGTTGAGCACCAGGCTGATATCAAAGCGATCGGCGGCGAGACACACTAATATCTGAACATTTTATAGTCCGATGGTATCTTAGGGTCCCATCGGACTTTTTTGCGCAAAAAAACGGAGAGGACCGAAGTCCTCTCCAACTATAACTTGTTTTTATTTTGCCGGCATAGCCAGTTTCTGACCTGCAAAGATCAGCTCCGGATTTGCAATGATATTCTGATTCAGATTGTAAATTTCTCTCCAACGTTTGTTGTTTCCAAGCTGATTTGCTGCGATCAACCACAGAGAATCACCGCTGACTACTACATAAACGTCACCGGAAGCTGCCGGAGTCTGAGTCGGAGCCGGTGTCTGTGTCGGTGCTTTCGGTGCCGCTGCCTGAGCATCAGCCTTACCAAATGTGATACGTCCCTGCGGTGCGGAGTAGCCTGTTACCACGCCATCAGCAAAGGACTCTACATAGTTAGCAAGAACCATGTAATCTTCCATTACATAGTCAAGTACGTTTACAGCGCCGTCAAACATTGCGAAACCATCGCCGAGGTCACGAAGTGTGTAGTTATAACCTGCAAGGTTGTATTTCGCATTTACATCTAATGCCTCGTATTCACCTGTCTGATTGTTCAGGATCTGTACGTTGCCCACACGGTAAGCACCTGTCGGGCCGCCGATCCAAACGCCCTTTTCATCCTTCTGAACTGTGGACGGGATACTTGTATCGATGGAATATGTCAGACCGGAAACATGGAGGAAACCGCCGTTTTCTGCCACACCAACGTCTTTGGCTCCCCACTCAAGTGCGTCTAAGATCTGCTGTCCTGTTACAGTCTGTAAACATGCAACGTTGCCGAATGTGTGGATCTCTTTACATGTCAGGTAAGAAATGTTGCCTGTCACAGCTTTGTTACGGATACCGCCGCCGTTCATGATCGCAACGTCTACATCGAGTCCCATGTCATCAAACAGATAGTATAATGCATCTGCTGCAAAGTCACCGGTATTGGTTTCCTGGCTTCTTACAAGACGTTTTCCGTCTGCATCATAGTTATCTAATGTATCAGAGATAGAACCGATCACCTGACCGAGCTGACCATTGATCTCGCTGATCCAGTTTTCTTCGATAAATTTCACTCTGTCGTCTGTGTTCTTATATTCTTTCACGAGCTCTGTTGCAATGCTTCCGTCTGCTTTGATAGTCATCTTTCCGACTGCGTTCAGATACTCACCTGTCTGTGTTAACCAGACATCGTTTCCGTCCTTATCTTTTACAGCTTTGCCTTCTACTGTAGAATGGGAATGACCGTCGATAAATGCATCGAGACCGGTTGTGTTCGCGATCACTTCTTCACTTGTCCACGGTTTAGATGCCGCGTCATCACCGAGATGGCCAAGACCGATCACGATGTCTGCTTCTTTGGAAGCTGCATCAATAGCAGACTGTACGGTTGTATAAAGTGCTGCACCGTCATCGCCGCCAGCGATACCATAAATGTAGTTGCCGTTTCCATCCTGGAAATAAGCCGGAGTGGATTTTGTAAATGTCTCCGGAGTTGTGATACCGATAAATGCGATCTCAGTCTCGCCGAAGTCAAATACTTTGTATGCATCCAGTACAGTGCCGGTATTATTGCCATTGTTCTCATGGTAGAAGTTTGCAGAAACATACGGGAAATCTGCCCATTGGATCGCATTCATCGCACCTTCCATACCATAGTCGAACTCATGGTTACCTAATGTTGCCAGATCGTAATCTGCTGCATTCATAAGTTTCAGGATCGTAGCACCTTTGTCCATGGAGCCATATGCCGTACCCTGAACATGATCACCTGCGTCTACTAATAATACTTCTGCGCCTGCACTTTCCAAGTCATTTTTCAGTGCCGCTACATTTGAATAGCGAAGACCATCGTTATCAACATGTGTATGTACATCGTTTGTGTAAAGCACCACGATGTCGCCTTCCTGTGCAGAAATACCGTAGCCAGGCCCCACACCCGGTCCTGCTGCCTGATTGGCAAATGCTGTTCCGGTTACATTCACGATCATAATAGTGGACAGCGCCAGTGCCTGCAGTTTGTTAAATTTCTTCATAAATTCACGTTCCTCCTTTTTTATTTTCTGATTTTATTATATCTTCCATGCATTTCCACGTCAATTAAAACCACTGATTTCTTATTGTTTTTCCATTATAGAACAACAAAAATACGGAGAGAATCTCATCTTCTCTCCGCATCATTTTTCCTTATAACTAATCGTTTTCTTTGCATTTCTGAAGTGCCACCGTTCCTGTGCGGGCAACTTCTGTAATGCTGATACCCTGCATCATGCTGAGGAACTGCTGCACACGTTCCGGCGTATCACAAAGCTGGATCAACATATAGTATTTAGACATATCCACGATCTCTGCTTTCATAATGTTGCAGATTTCCACGATTTCTTTTCTGTTAGAACGGTTGTATTTGACCTTCACAAGCATCAGCTCTCTGGAGATGCACTCGTATTCCTCAAAGGTCTTAACTTTGATAACATCAAGCTTTTTATTGAGCTGTTTCTCGATCTGCTCCAATGTATGATCATCGCCGGTAGAAACGATCGTCATTCTGGACATGGTCGGATCATCAGTTTCACCTACAACTAAGCTGTTGATGTTGAATGCTCGTCTGGAGAACAGGCCCGTAACCTTAGACAGGACACCGGAGCGGTTTTCTACTAATACAGAATAAATCTTTTTCATAAATCTTCCCCTCCTATACCATGTCAAGCGGATGGACTAAGATTTCCATCAGCACAGTTTCATCTTTTTCTAAGAAGCGCTCAATGGCTTCGTCAGCCTCACGCATATTGGTCACACGAATGAACGGAACTCCGTACGCCTCTGCGATCTTAGAAAGATCCGGGCTTCCGGAAAGGTCTACAACAGAGAAACGGTTGTTGTATGTCTTTGTCTGGTACTCACGCACCATACCAAGGAAACCATTTTTCATAACGACTACTTTCGCAGCTGCTCCATGCTGACGCATGGTCGCAAGTTCACACATGGACATCTGGAAGGAACCATCACCACATACAGCAACTGCCTGTCTCTCCGGACAGCCAAGCTTCGCACCCATCGCTGCCGGAATGGAGTAGCCCATAGTTCCCATACCACCGGAAGTTAAGAAGCTGCCGTCGCGCATCTGATAGTTTCTGCAAGACCAGATCTGGTTCTGTCCTACGTCTGCTACATAGATACCGTTAGGATCCATTTTCTCGGAAAGCTTGCGAACAAACGCCGCCGGATCCACATACATCGGGTCCGGATTTCTTCTATGTGCCATAGATTTTGTATAGCCTGTCAGAGTCTGGATCCACTCTTCATGATCCGCATTGATCTCTGTCTGAAGCATGTCAGCAAAAATATGCTTCGCATCACCTACCAACGGAATGGTCGGTCCTGCATTTTTACCGATCTCCGCCGGGTCAACATCCATGTGAACTAAAATCTTATTTCTTGTAATGATCTCCGGCTGGTTTACTGCACGGTCTGCTACACGAGCACCTACCATGATGACCATATCAGCCTCGTTCATGGCACGGTTTGCATGCGGAACGCCATTATTTCCAACCATACCGAAGTACAGTTCGTCCTGTGTCGGCATCGCACCGATACCCATCATGGTAGAAACTACCGGAACACGGTATTTATGCGCAAATTCACGCATCTCTTTTACTGCATCACTTAAAAGCACACCGCCGCCTGCACAGATAACCGGGCGTTTCGCTTTTTCAAGCTCTGCCATCACTTTCTTCATCTGCACTGCATGTCCTTTGATGGTCGGTTTGTATGTACGGAGAGAAACCTCTTCCGGATATTTGAATTTCTTGATGGTCGCCTGCTGGATATCGATCGGAACATCGATCAGGACCGGACCTTTTCTTCCTGTATTGGCAATGTAAAAAGCTTCTTTCATAATGCGAGGAATATCCTCAACATTCTTTACCAGATAGCTGTATTTTACGAATGACTCTGTTGCACCTGTGATATCTGCCTCCTGGAACACGTCACTTCCGATCAGCTCACTCTTTACCTGACCGGTAATGCAGATCATTGGAATACTGTCTGCAAATGCTGTCGCAATACCGGTAATGAGGTTTGTCGCACCCGGGCCGCTTGTCACTGCGCAGACGCCCACCTTTCCTGTTACGCGGGCCATACCACTTGCCGCATGGGCTGCATTCTGCTCAGATCGTACGAGGACAGTTCTGATATCAGAATCCAGCACAGCATCGTAAAACGGACAGATTGCCACACCCGGATAACCAAATATCATCTCTACGCCTTCGTTTTCAAGGCACTTAATCATTGCCTGTGCACCATTCATGGTCGATTTCCTCCTCTATATCGGACTACATTCAAAGCTAGTTTTTTATCTTGCTTATTTATTCGAATTTCCTTTAATCATAAATGACAACACTGTAATGTGTCAACGTAAATCTGTGCATTTTCGTGGGGGGCTATATTTAGGTTAGTAAAAATAATAAAGAGCTCTCTATAGAAAATCCCGTACT
>JAZRLX010000215.1:0-6044 GCA_045647085.1 Pilosibacter sp. | reverse complement strand
CCTGGTGTGTTGCAAAGGCAGTTGTTCCAAGAGATGCAACTGTTTTTGCGTAAAGGATCATACCGGCACGCATCACCAGCTGTTCTCCCATAGCCGGTACACCGATACCGAGCATATCAGTTAAGACAGGCTTATCCGGTCTGAATCCACGCTTTAATTCCAGTTTCAGGAAACCATTTCCTTTCAGGATTACACATGCTGCGATCAAGAATGCAACAAACTGTCCAATTACAGTTGCTAAAGATGCACCTGCTACGCCCATCTCCGGGAATCCGAGATTTCCGTAAATAAGAAGCCAGTTGAAAACCACATTGACTAGGTTGGCGGTCATGTTATAGAGCATACATGTCCTGGAATCGCCCACTGCACGAAGTGACGCAGTGATCGTTGTCGTCAATGCCATAGTAATAAATCCGGCCATCTGAATCTGCAGATAGATCGTAGCCATCTGGGCAACTGCTTCCTCTTCAGCTCCCATGAATATAACCATCGGTCTTGCGAAGAGGACACCGAGAACGGACATAATAACCGTCGCACAGAATGTAAATAACAGACCCTGACGTACAACCAAATTTGCCTTTTCGGTATTTCCCTGACCTTTATATCGTGCGATCAACGCCGTAACACCAGTGTTCATGGCTACAAACGCAGTCATTAACAAGAATTTCGGCTGTGTAGTAAGTCCTACGGCTGCCAATGCCTGTGTGCCAAGCTGCGGATTTGCAGTTCCGCCCATGGAGCCTACCATCATCAGATCGACCATGGAAACCAACTGTGTCAGTAAAAGCTCAACAAAGCTGGGCCAGGCAATTCGAATAATATCATTATATAATTCTTTCGATTTTACTCCTTCCGGAAGTGTCTTACTAACTTTCAGATCACCGGTCAAAATTTCATCTCCATATGGAAGGCGATCCAACGTTGTTTGTAATCGTTCTTTTGTTTTCATGTCCTAATACTTCCCCCTCTTTTGTACATGATCACTAAAGATTATTGTACCACACCGAAGATGAGTCTTCAAACATTTCGTGCAATTTTTACTCTGTTTACCACCCATTTTTACGATTTCTTTTTATGGATAAATAGATTATACTAAATATATAACATAATTGTATTTACACATCAAAGGAGTTTTACAAATGAAAACATTATGGAAACTTACGAAAGAAGCAACCCGTTACAAGGGGCTCTATATTCTATCCATTCTGGCGACGTTTGGTCTTACGATCGTCAATCTTACGGCCCCCAAGATATTATCTTCTATGACCGGTATCGTTGGAAACGGTGTTGACCAGATTGCGTTATCACAAATTTCCAATCTGGCCGTTGCATTATTATTGCTCTATTTACTGCGTATCCTCTTCCGTTTTATGAGCAGCTATCTTTCTCATAAAGCGGCATGGTATCTGGTAGGTGACCTGAGAAACAGACTATACGACAAATTACAAAGTTTAGACCTTGGTTTTTTCCACAATAAACAAACAGGTGATCTGATGAGCCGCGTGATCAATGATACCAGAGATTTCGAATTACTGTATGCTCATATCATTCCGGAAATGATCACGAATCTAGTCACCTTCTCCGGCGTTTTGATCATTTTATTGTCAATCAACTGGAAACTGGCACTGATCACTTGCTGTCCGATTCCTGTGATCCTGTTCTCAGGTGTGATCTTTGCGAAAAAAGTTCGTCCTTACTTTAAAGCGAATCAGAAATCCGTCGGCGAACTTAATGCACAGCTTCAGGACAGCTTATCCGGCCTCCATGAGATCCAGTCATTTGGTCAGGAAGCATACGAGCGTCGTAAAATGGATATAAAAATTACGGAACAGGTACATGCCATGCTCCGTGCCCTCCGCGCCAGCGCTGTATTCCATCCGTGTGTAGAATTCCTTTCTTCTGCCGGAACAATTTTAGTTGTATTTTTCGGCGGTTACCTTGCATATGCAGGCCAGCTGTCTGTGGAAGATATTGTAGCTTTTGTTCTTTATCTCTCACTCTTTTATGCTCCTGTATCCGGCCTTGCTACTCTCCTGGAGAATCTGCAGCAGTCACTTGCAGGTGCTGAACGTGTAACACTGATCCTGGATACTCCTTCAGCAATTCAAAATTCAGACCATGCAATCGAGCTTAATCAGGTGGAAGGTGCCATCACTTTCGAACATGTAAGCTTCCATTACAGTAATGAAGTTCCTGTATTAAAAGATATTTCCTTCTCCTGTAAACCCGGAATGATGGTCGCCCTCGTTGGACCTACCGGAGTCGGTAAGACAACAACCACACAGCTGATATCACGTTTCTATGATCCGATTCGTGGACGGATTCTTATCGACGGACATGACATTAAAGATGTGACACTGGAAAGTCTCAGACAAAATATTTCTCCGGTTCTGCAGGATACATTCCTATTTAATGGAACGATCACAGAAAACATCGGTTATGCAAAACCAAATGCAACCACTGAGGAGATCATGGAGGCTGCAAAGGCAGCAAACATCCATGAAGATATCATGGCGATGCCGGAACAATATGAAACAAGAGTAGGCGAACGTGGTCTCCGCCTTTCCGGTGGGCAGAAACAGCGTGTAGCTATCGCAAGAGCAATTCTTCGCCAGTCTCCGATTATCATCTTGGATGAAGCGACTGCGTCCGTCGATGTACAGACTGAAAAACAGATTCAAAAAGCGATCAGAAATCTGGCTGGTAAACGCACCATCGTAGCAATCGCTCATCGACTCTCAACAATCCGTGAAGCGGATCTAATCTTAGTAATCCGCGAAGGTGAGATCATCGAACGCGGAACCCATGAAGAACTTTACCAAAAGAAAGGACATTATTATAATATGGTACAAGCTCAAGATACTGCAAATATTGGACTCTATAGTTAAACAATAAGACCGTCTGTAAATGCAGACGGTCTTTTCCTTTAGTCATTATGATAATGGTCACTCAGCCATTTCGCAACACTGTCATCATCGTTACTGCCGATCACAGCTGTTGCGATCGCTTTCAGCTCAGGAACTGCATTCTCTAAGGCATATGCTTCATCAGCCATTTTAAACATTTCAATATCATTCATGCCATCACCAAAGGCAACGATACGGTCACACTGATAAAACTCTGCAACCTGTTTGATCGCATTGGCTTTTGATGTTCCTTTCGGAAGGATTTCCAGCCAAGGATCATTGGTATAAATATCCCTCTGTAAAATAGCCTGATAATGATCTTTATATTTCTGATAAAACGGCTCCAGTTTCTCAAAGCTGTCGATACATGTGAAATCGAACACCTGACCATCATGCAGCTGCTTCGGAGAGTCGACCGGGCGCACACGAGGGTCTACATCACGCATATCAATAAATCGATACATTCCTTCGGAACCATTTTCCTTTACATATGACATTTTCTCAACACCATCGATCATCGTAAACACAATCGGATAAATATCATTGGCGATCAGTTCATCCAGAAGTGTGTGTGCAGCATCATCCAGATAATTACTGATCATAATAGAACCATCCGCATTGTCAACAACCATGGCACCATTATATGTAATCACAGGGATCCTTGCCTCTAATCCAACCGTTACAGGTGTCGCCGCAATATAGGAGCGTGCCGTTGCATAGGAAAAAAGCATACCCTCACTCACCAGTCTATTTATGGTTTGGTTTGTAAATTCGGATGTTTTCTGATCACTGCGAAGCAATGTTCCATCCAGATCAGATATATATAATGTTTTCATGAATCCTCCAAATTCAACCTTTTTAATTACTCTAATAATTCAGCAATCGCCGGGAACGGTTCCACGCTGCGTTTTAAAATACCATGTACATGAGCGATCAAAATACCATAGTTTGTCATCGCGATTTTCTGATCTTTCGCCCATGCCTGACGATATTTCATCTCACGTTCATTAAGCATGCATGCGCCACAATGGACGATCATCTTATATGGAGATAAATCCTCCGGGAATTCAGTTCCGGATGTGAAATGGAATTCAATCTCTTTCTGTACATAATCTTTAATCCAGCCCGGTAATTTCACAGTACCGATGTCATTGCACTGACGGTGGTGAGTGCATCCCTCAGAAATAAGGATTTTATCACCGTCTTCAAGATGATCCAGCATGCTCACACCTGAGATTACCTGCTCAAGGTCACCTTTATAGCGAGCCATTAAAATAGAAAATGAAGTCAGCGGAATCTCACGCGGAACAATCTTCGATACTTTTCCAAATGCCTGACTGTCTGTAATCACAAGGTCCGGTTTTCTTCCCACTTTCGCAAGAGCATCTGCAAGCTCAGTATCGCGTACTACCATTGTCATACAGCCGTGATCCAATAATGCTCGGATTGTCATCTGCTGTGGAAGGATGAGACGTCCCTTCGGAGCAGCTTTGTCGATCGGAGTTACTAAGATCACCATATCTCCGGGTTTTACAAGCCCCTCTAAAAGATCTCGCTCTAGATCTGCTTTCTTCATGGTTCCGATTTTTTCTTTTAGTTCCTGAATACCTTCTCCGGTCAACGCACTGACATAAACAATGTTGGCTTGATGTTCCGTAGTTTTATTAAGATCTGTCTTGTTAAATACGATCAGATAAGGAATGTTTTTCTTTTCAAAAAGATCCTTCATCTCAAGATCTTCTTGCATCATTCCTTCTGTTCCGTCAACAACCAAAATTGCAAGATCTGTCTTGTTTAATACCTGGCGGCTCTTTGTAACACGTAGCTTTCCGAGTTCGCCCTCATCGTCGATACCAGGAGTGTCGATCACCATAACCGGTCCCAGTGGAAGAAGCTCCATGGTCTTGTAAACCGGATCTGTTGTAGTACCTTTCACGTCTGAGACAACAGCCAGATTTTGCCCAGTTACTGCATTCATCACGCTGGACTTGCCTGCATTTCTACGACCAAAAAATCCGATATGTATTCTCTCCGAAGCCGGTGTCTGATTTAATGCCATTCTCTTACCTCTCTTCCTGCCCGGTCACCACGATCGAGCGAAATCTCATAACCAATCCTTTTCATCATCTCATCCAACATACGTAATCCTTCAGCCGCTTCTGAACCGGTACAAAGTTTGTTATCATATAACAGATAGTTTTCTCTGACACTTTCCGGAGAAAGATTTGGCATCACAACGTTTGCTCCCGCCAGTACACCTTTTTCTCTTCCGGTCGGATCTAACGTTCCCAGTGCAGTCGTCGCAGGCAGCAGAACTTCCGGTAATAACAGTCTTGTGATCGCAAGCAAACGGATCGTCATATCAAGGGTACCTGCAGATTCATTGGCAAATGGTGTGGCATGATGCGGGAGAAAAGGACCAATACCAACCATATCCGGCTGTAATTCTTTCATAAATTCCAAATCCTCCAGGATATGCTCGATCGTCTGTCCGGGGGAGCCGACCATAATACCCGCACCAACCTGATAACCAATCTCCTTTAGATTCCAAAGACAGCGCTTTCTGTTCTCACAGGACATTTCCTGAGGATGAAGCAAACGATAATGATCTGTATTAGCAGTTTCATGACGAAGCAAATATCGGTCAGCACCTGCGTCAAAGTATTTCTGATATGATTCACGGTTTTTTTCTCCCACAGAAAGTGTAATCGCACAATCCGGATAACGTGATTTGATCGAATATACGATATCCGTCAGACGCTCATCCGTATAGTACCCGTCTTCTCCTCCCTGAAGTACAAAGGTTCGAAATCCAAGCTTATATCCACTGTCACAGCAAGACAGGATCTGCTCCTTTGTAAGGCGGTATCTGCAGGCATCGCGATTGCTTCTTCGTATCCCGCAATAGTAACAATCATTTTTACAATAGTTTGTAAACTCGATCAAACCTCTGGCAAATATTTTGTTACCATAATGCTCCTTCTGGACAATTCTTGCTGAAGAATATAATTCTTCCAAAAGCTCAGGATTATCCGTTGTCAGCAGTTCTCTCCAAATATTTTTATCCTTTATATCCAACATTACATCATCTCCTATGTAAATTGCAATAAAATCAGTAATTATTACTAGTTTCATTAT
>JAZRLX010000214.1:0-4677 GCA_045647085.1 Pilosibacter sp. | reverse complement strand
TGGCAACGGACAACGGATATAGGGTATTTCTTTGTGATGCAAGAGATGATCTGGAGAAGGAACAGGCAGCGATCCAGACCTTGGTATCGATGAATGCAGACGGCATCATCATCGCTTCGACAAACGAGCGTATCGAAGACTATCTTTCTATGTGCCAGATACCGGTTGTTGCTGTAGATACGATGTTTTCCAATAAGAATGTAGCTGCCTATGTGTACAGCGATTATTACACCGGAGGCAGGATGGCGATGGAGCATCTGCTGGATTGCGGATGTAAAAACATTGTGTGCATCAAAGGCCCGCAGCACTTGTATTCTGCAAAGGGCAGATATCAGGGCTATCAGGATGTTTGCCGTGAGCGCGGCATCAAGGAACAGACTGTTTCCTGCGACTATGATTTTGAAGCAGGAATCGCGATGACAGAAGAGTTGCTGAGATTATACCCGGACGTTGACGGTATTATCGCATGTAATGACGTTGTTGCTCTTTCTACATATAAAGTATTGCACCGACAGAATATTTCTGTACCGGATCAGGTGCAGCTGATCGGATTCGACGATATCATGTGGTCCAATCTGTTCACACCGGCGTTGACAACAATCAGCCAGCCTATTCAGGATATTGCAACCAAGGCGGCAGAGCTGATTATTGACATAGAAAAATATGAAGGAAAGGGGGCCGAGATCGTTTATCCTGTTGAATTGATAGTAAGAGAAACTACAAAAAAGAAAGGATGATTTATTATGAAAAAGGCAGGAATTTTAAACAGCGATATTTCCAGAGTGTTATCCTATATGGGTCATACAGATCTGATCTGTGTGGGTGACTGCGGTCTTCCGATCCCGGATGAAGTGGAGAGAATCGATCTTTCTCTGAAATTCGGTGTTCCGGGTTTCATGGAGACTTTAGAAGTTGTAGTAAATGACATGAAGGTTGAGAAGATCGTTCTTGCAGAAGAGATCAAGACACAGAACCCGAAGGTACTGGGAGAGATCGAAGCACTGTTTGCCGGTCAGGAGATCGAGGTTGAGTTCATGAGCCACACAGAACTGAAAGCTCTGACTCGCGACTGCAAGGCAGTGATCAGAACGGGTGAGATCACACCGTACGCAAATATCATTTTACAGTCCGGTTGTATTTTCGCCTAAGAAGGGAGAAAAGGTAGTATGAATGTTGAGATGAAGGGTATTAACAAGGCCTTCGGTACGAACCAGGTCTTGAAGAATGCCGGTTTCTTCCTGAAAGATGGAGAAATTCATGCGCTCATGGGGGAGAATGGTGCAGGAAAATCCACCTTGATGAAGATCCTTACTGGTGTTTACACCAAAGATGCGGGCACAGTACTGGTTGATGGCCAGGAAGTTACATACAAGAGTCCGCAGGAAGCTGAGAAAGCCGGTATTGTGTTTATTTACCAGGAGATGAACAGTTTATTCGATCTTACAGTAGAAGAGAACTTGTTCATGGGTAAAGAGATCACAAAGGGCTTCGGCATTTGTGACAAGAAAGCCATGCGTGCGAAAGCCCGCGAGGTAATGGAAAGAATGGGCGTTAACATTGATGTTGGCGCAGTTATGTCTGACCTGTCCGTAGGTCAGCAGCAGATGGTAGAAATCTGTAAGGCCCTGATGGCGGATGCAAAAGTCCTGATCATGGACGAGCCGACAGCGGCCCTGACACAGAGCGAGACTGAGGTCCTGTTCCAGGTTATCAACTCTCTCCGTGAGAAAGGTGTTTCTATCGTTTATATTTCCCATCGTATGGAAGAAATTTTTGAGTTGTGCGACCGTATCACGATCCTTCGTGACGGTGAGTACATCGATACTAAATATATCAAGGATATCACAATGGACGACATCGTTCAGATGATGATCGGTCGTGAGATTGGTGAAAGATATCCGAAACGTGATTGTGCGATTGGTGAGGAAGTTTTCCGTGTAGAGGGACTGAGCCATGAGAAGTATTTCAAAGACGTGAACTTCAGTGTTCGCGCCGGCGAAGTTCTTGGTGTTTCCGGCCTTATGGGTGCGGGACGTACTGAGATCATGCAGGCCATCTTCGGTAACATGCCGATCACAGGAGGAAAACTCTTTATCGAAGGTAAAGAGGTAACCATCCGCAATCCGAGACAGGCCATCGCTGCGGGCATCGGTTTTATTACTGAAGACCGTAAGACAGAGGGTCTGCTCCTGGAAAAGAGCATTTCTGAAAATATCGAGATCTGTAACCTGGGCAAAGTTTCCAACAATGGTGTACTCAGTGCGAAAAAGCGCGGCGACCTCGTAAAGCGCGGCATTGAAGAGTTCCGTATTAAGTGTTTCGGCCCGTTCCATGAGTGCAACAATCTCTCCGGTGGTAACCAGCAGAAGGTTGTTCTTGCAAAATGGATCTACACAGATCCGAAGATCCTGATCCTCGACGAGCCGACTCGTGGTGTCGATATCGGTGCGAAGAAGGAGATCTACAGCGTGATCAATGATCTCGCAGCAAAGGGTGTTGCTGTTATCATGGTTTCTTCCGAGCTTCCGGAGGTTCTGGGCATGAGCGACAGAATCATGGTTGTACATGAAGGACATGTGACAGGTATTATTGATGCAGCCGATGCGGATCAGGCGAAAGTAATGACATTGGCTACAGGAGGAAGTTTATAATGAATAATAATAAGAAACTTAGTGCAGTGCTTGGCGAGTATGCTGCATTTATTGCTTTAATCATGCTTGCTCTCGGACTTTGTGCGATCAGCCCGGAGTTCCGTCAGATGAGCAACTTACTGAACCTGCTTCGTCAGGCAGCGTTCAATGGTCTTATCGCGATCGGTATGACATGCGTTATCCTTTCCGATGGTATTGACCTTTCCGTTGGTTCTGTATTCGCGCTGGCAGCGATTATTTGTGCAGAGATGCTTGTTTCCGGTATCGCAGCTCCGATCGCGATCCTTACAGCCCTTGCAGTTGGTACTCTTCTTGGTTTTGTAAGTGGTATCCTCGTTGCGAAGTTCCGTCTTCAGGCGTTCATCGCTACTCTTATCACAATGACAGCATACCGTGGCATGGCTATGATCATCACAGATGGTAAGCCGATCTCTCGTCTGGCAAATTCCATCGAGAGCGAAAGCGGCGCATTCCTGTTCAAGGCTTTAGGTAAAGGTAACCTGCTTCTGTTCGAAAGCGTAAAGATCCCGCTTCCGGCGATCATTCTTTTAATCGTTTTCATCGTATTCTATTTCGTTCTGAACCACACTACATTTGGCCGTCGTATTTATGCGACAGGTTCCAACGCGAAGTGTGCGAAGCTCGTTGGTGTAGATACTGTTAAGACAAAAATGTATGTATATGCAATTTCCGGTTTCCTTGCAGCTCTGGCTGGTCTTATGATGATCTCCCGAGTTGACTCTGCACAGCCGACTCTCGGTGATGGCTATGAGCTTGATGCGATCGCAGCAGTTGCTCTTGGTGGTACAAGTATGAGCGGTGGACGTGGTAAGATCACAGGTACAATCGCAGGCGTTCTTATCATCGCTATGCTGAACAACGGTCTTAACATCCTCGGCGTTACTTCCTACTACCAGGATGTTATCAAGGCGATCGTAATCCTTGTTGCAGTTCTTGCCGATAGAAAACGTTAAGCAGAATGGAGAATTAAGTATATGAAGAAATTTAGAAGAATTTTTGCTTTGCTCATGTGCGTCGTTCTCACATTGAGCCTTACAGCCTGCCGTATCGTCATCGACGGTGAGGAAAATATCGTGAAAAAACCGACAGCAGCTTCCGGTACAATCGGACTTTCTGTATCTACATTAAACAACCCGTTCTTTGTAGACCTTGCAGAAGGTGCTGAAAAAGCAGCAGCAAAACACGGCGTTCAGATTTCTGTAGTTGACGCCGGTGATGACGTAACAAAACAGGTAAGTGATATCGAGGACCTTGTTTCCAAGGGAATCAGCGTTCTTATCGTAAACCCGTGTGACTCCGATGCTGTAACAGGTGCTGTTGAAGCGGCGAAGGCAAAGGGTGTAAAAGTAATCGCAGTTGACCGTGCAGTAAACGGCGTAGAGATCGACTGTCAGATCGCATCCGATAACGTACTCGGTGCAGAGCTGGCAACACAGTACATCGTAGATAAACTTGGCGAAGGCGTAAAAGTTGCAGAGCTGGAAGGTGTTCCGGGTGCATCCGCAGCGATCGACCGTTCCGCAGGTTTCCACAATGTAGCTGACAAGAAACTTGATGTAGTAGCAAAACAGACAGCAAACTTCGACCGTGCACAGGGTATGTCCGTAATGGAGAACATGCTTCAGGCAAACGGCGACATCAAGGCTGTATTCGCAGCAAACGATGAGATGGCTCTCGGCGCACTCGAGGCAATCTCCGGTGCAGGCAAAGACGTTATGGTAATGGGCTTTGACGCAACAGATGATGCGATCGAAGCGATCAAAGCAGGTCGTATGCATGGTACAATCGCTCAGCAGCCGGCCCTGATCGGAAGCACAGCAGTTGACAATGCAGTAAAATTAATGGCAGGCGAGACAATCGCGAAGTCCATTCCGGTAGAGGTTACACTGATCACAGCTGAAAACGTTGATGCTTATGCAGCAGCAAATACACCGGTAGAAATCGTTGGTAATGGTTCCATCGGTCTCTCCGTATCCACATTAAACAACCCGTTCTTCGTAGACCT
>JAZRLX010000213.1:0-3562 GCA_045647085.1 Pilosibacter sp. | reverse complement strand
ATTTGAGCCGCACGATCCCACTCCGGCCCCCATGCGGAGCCGGCGAACAATTCTACATTATAAGAATGTACCCAGATAACCAAAATGCTGAACAAAAACATCAGCCAGGAAATCTGGTTGTGGAATCGTTTATTTTCCATGAACATCTCCTGTTACATTTTAATGATTATAACTGGTCTGCCAGTGTCTTCCTCTTCTCCCATTTTCCGGACAGGAAGTAAATGAGACCCGGGATCGCACAGCCGTACGGTGCAAGACCATAACCCAGTACGAATCCGTAGAAACCAAAGTCAAGTACGATACCCAGCAGCCAGCTGAGACCGATTCTCAGGATTACACCATCCAACAGAGAAAGAACAAAGCCCAGTTTCGCATTTCCGATACCCTGGATAAACGCGAATGTTCCGCGCATGATAATGAACGCCGGGAACATCCAAAGGATCGCAGAAATGAATGTTCCGGACAGAGCATGAACTGCCGGGTCATCGGAGAACAGCATAAACATCTGTTTACCAAAGATCACATACAGGATCATACAGGTAATCGTAAAGATGGAAGCAAAAGTCCAAGCGGAATGTACCACCTGTTTGCTTCGTTTGATCTCTCCGGCCGCAATATTCTGGCTGATCATCGGCATCGCTGCCATCTGGATACCCTGAGCGATCTTATTGATGATATCATCGATCTTACAGCCAACACCGAAGGTCGCGGAAGCTACTACGCCAATGTTGTTGATCATAGAGTTTACGTAAAGCATGGAAATATTGATACAGCCGGACTGAAGCGCCATCGGTGTTCCAAGGCTCATGATCAGCTGTACATATTTCTTGTTTGGATAATAACTGGTCCATTTAAAGTCAAAACCAAAGGCCTCTTTATTCTTATATAAATAATACAGAGAGAACAGGAAAGAGACTGCCTGTCCAATGATTGTAGCCCAGGCTGCACCTGCAACTTCCATTCCCATATATCCGGTGAACAGAATATCTAACACCAGATTGATCACAGATGCAAGACAAATAAACATAAACGGACGCTTGGAGTCACCCATTCCTCGCAGAACCGCAGATACCATATTATATCCGGCTGTAAACACCAATCCCGCTCCACAGATAATCATGTAGTCTGCGGAATAATCGAGGGATTCGAGTGGGATATTCATAATATTCTGAATCGGTTTCAGGAATAACAATACCACTGCTGAAAAGATAATTCCCATACTGAGGATTACCGTAAACAATGTTCCGATAATATCATTAACTTCTTTTTTCTTTCCTGCACCAAGAGCCTGGGATACCAGGATCTGGCCTGCATTGGCAAATCCAAGGCATACCATGGTCGCGAAGTTCAGGATCAAACTGCTCTGAGAAACCGCTGAAATACCGGCGGTTCCAACATAGCGTCCAACGATAACCATATCAACGGTACTATACAGTACCTGCAGACCGTTGGATGCCATGAACGGAAGCATGAACCAGAACATCTGCTTGGGAATACTTCCCTTTGTAAAATCTTTTGCTAATTTCTTTCCACTCATGTTTTTCTCCTATGTTTACTGTGCAAAAACATTTTGCTTATAAAAGTGCATACTTAATAGAATTATACAGAATGTAAGTTGTGATTGCAAGCATTAGAATTGTACCGCTCCGTCCCACACGATCTTCCGATATCCTGCAAGATCCGTCGCGCCTTCTGTGGAAATACAAAGAATCCTGGAGTTTTCATTCAATTCTAACAGTTCTTTCAGTTCGATTAATGATTCTTCCATCATCACTGATGCTGCAAATCCGAGAGTCGCAGCTCCGCTCTCTCCGGAAATCACTCTGATATCGCTGCCAGTCGGATTTCCGAGAATTCGCATACCACGGGCTGCAAATTCATCTGACATGGAGATGAATGCATCGGCTCTCGACTTCAAAACTTCCCAGCCAATCGTGCACGGTTCTCCACAGCAAAGTCCCGCCATAATGGAATCCAGATCTCCGTCCACGATGTGTAACTGTCCGTCATTTGCTGCCGCAGTTTGATATATACAGTCTGCTTTATCCGGCTCCACGATCACAATTTTCGGTCCTGCATTCTCTTCATTATCATAATAATCTGCAAAGAATCCTGTCATCGCTCCGGCCATGGCACCCACTCCAGCCTGCAGGAAAATATGAGTCGGACGTATCTCATTTAACTGCTCGACGATCTCGCTTCCCATGGTTGTGTATCCCTGCATGATCCAGGTCGGAATTTCCTCATATCCTTCCCACGCCGTATCCTGCACCAGGATCCAGCCATTTTCGTCTGCCAATCTTTTGGCCATGCGAACGGTATCATCATAATTCACATCCGTGATCCAGGACTCCGCGCCCAATGCACGGATATTCTCCAGACGTTCATTTGCACTGCCCTTTGGCATCAGGACCACACATCCCTGTCCAAGGCGGTTTGCTGTCCATGCAATACCGCGACCATGGTTTCCGTCAGTCGCTGTAATAAATGTAAGTTTTCCCAACTTTTCTTTCACCTCAGGACTTGTCAGATATTCGTATGTCAGATCCGCAATATCCATCTCCAGTTTTTGAGCTACATAATTCCCGATACAAAAACTTCCGCCAAGTCCTTTGAATGCGTTGAGTCCAAATCGATAGCTCTCATCTTTCACATGAATACTCTTTACTCCAAGTAATCCTGCAAGCGATGATAAGGAAACAAGCGGAGTCGGTACATATTCCGGAAAACTTTGATGGAACTTTCTTGCTTTTTCTGCGTCTGCTTTTCCAAATCTATGCGTGTTGTTACCACCAATCTGTCCGATCACTGCCTTGATATTCTTATATTCGAAATGTTTCATCTGAATCCATCCTTTCTCCTAATCTACCTTCTACTATTATAAAAGAACCTTCAGCACTTTTCCACTCTGTCTTTTTATTGACTTAAACTATTTTCACGCGTATACTTAACAGAAAGCGAATGTGATCCTTTATCACCTTCAGAAAACGAGGTAACTATTATGTCATTTGATAAAGTAAAACAATTTTTTGAAGCTCAGGGAGCAGGCGACAAAGTACTCTGGCTGGAGCACTCCAGCGCAACTGTTGAACTTGCTGCAGAGGCCGTAGGCTGTGAGCCGGCGCGCATTGCAAAAACACTTTCTTTTCTCGTGGGAGAACAGCCGATCCTGATCCTGACTGCAGGTGATGTGAAAGTTGATAATAAGAAATATAAAGAATTGTTCCATACAAAAGCAAAAATGATCCCGGGTGATATCGTGGAAGAATTGATCGGACATGCACCGGGCGGAGTCTGCCCATTCGTGATCAACGACGGCATCGAAGTCTATCTGGACGAATCCCTCAAACGCTTCGATATTGTTTATCCGGCAGCCGGAAGCGGAAACAGTGCCGTTCGCCTGACACTTCCGGAGTTGGAGCATTTCTCCGGATCTTCGAACTGGATTGATGTGTGTAAGGAGAGGTAAAAGAAGTTCTTGATTAAGTGGATATTTAGGTTAGTAAAAATAATAAAGAGCTATCTGTAGAAAATCCCGTACTATCTCAAAAAACGGCTGACT
>JAZRLX010000212.1:0-4979 GCA_045647085.1 Pilosibacter sp. | reverse complement strand
CAAACATCGTTCTCATCGAGAAAAACGGCGAGATCATTCAGGAAGTGGAAGTTCAGGGCGAGAGTGAAGAAGGTCTTACAGATCGTTCCCTCCTGAACATGGCTGATATCTGGGATTTCATCAACACAGTGGATGTGGCAGAGATCAAAGACGTTCTGGATCGTCAGATCGCATGCAATATGGCAATCGCTGAGGAAGGTCTCCGCGGTGATTACGGCGCAAACATCGGTAAAGTTCTGATCGATATGAACGGTACAGACGTAAGAACAAGAGCAAGAGCTATGGCGGCTGCAGGTTCCGATGCGAGAATGAACGGCTGCGAACTTCCGGTTATCATCAACTCCGGTTCCGGTAACCAGGGTATGACAGCATCCATTCCGGTTATTGTATATGCACAAGAACTGGGTGCGAGCGAAGAGAAACTGTATCGCGCACTTGCACTTTCCGACCTTACAACAATCCACCAGAAAACACCGATCGGTCGTCTCTCCGCATTCTGTGGCGCAGTTAGTGCAGGTGCAGGTGCAGGCGCAGGTATCGCATACTTATGCGGCGGTGACTTCGAGGCAGTGGTACATACTGTGATCAACGCAGTTGCGATTGTATCCGGTATGGTATGTGACGGTGCGAAAGCTTCCTGTGCAGCGAAGATCGCTACAGCAGTTGATGCCGGTATTATCGGTTACAACATGCACATCCGCGGCCAGAACTTCGAGGATGGCGACGGTATCGTTAAATCCTGCGTTGAGGAAACTATTCTTAGCGTAGGCCGTCTTGCAAAAGAAGGTATGAAAGAGACTAACACAGAGATTTTAAGCATTATGATTTCTGAATAAGGAGGAAAAGAATCATGGCAGTTCTTAGACCACAGGACGAGCATTACACAACAGCTCAGGATATTTGTACACATTTAGGCGACGAGTATGCGCAGTTTATGGGCGCGATCGTTCCGCCGATCTTCCAGAACTCTCTGTTCGTAAAACCAACACCGAAGAATGGTATTCCGGACAGCGGATTCGTATACAGCCGCGTTTCTAACCCGACTATGGATATTGCAGAGCGCAAGATCGCAGCATTAGAAGGCGCTGAGGCTGCAGCAGTGTTCTCCTCCGGTATGGGTGCGATCTCCGCAGCGATCATGCACTTTGTAAAGAAAGATTGTCATATCGTAGCTCCGCACACAATTTACGGCCCGACACGTACATTCATTACAAAATATCTCGCTGAGAAATTTGGCGTGACACATACATTCGTACACGGTGTAGATCCGGAAGAGTTCAGAAATGCAATTCGTCCGGAGACAACTCTCATCTACTTAGAGAGCCCGTCCAGCTTAACACTCTACATGCAGGATATCGAAGAAGTTGCTAAGATCGCAAAAGAGCATGGTATTGGTACAGTAATCGACAATACATATGCAACTCCGCTTCACCAGAATCCGTACAAACACGGTATCGACCTGATCTGCCACACAGCTTCCAAGTACATGGGCGGCCACAGCGATATTATCGCAGGTGTAGTTGCAGGTTCCAAAGAGAACATCGAGCAGATCGCATGCAACGAGAGAGAACTCATGGGTGCATGTATGGATCCGCACCAGGCTTGGCTCCTGATCCGTGGTCTTCGTACAATGCCGGTTCGTGTAAAAGCACACGGTGAGAGCGGTATGAAGGTTGCAAAATGGTTAGAGCAGCATCCGTGCGTAAAACAGGTATTCTACCCGGGTCTCGACAGCCATCCGCAGAAAGAGCTGGTTGACAAATACTTAAAGGGCAAGACAAATGGTCTTCTTGCTTTCACATATGACGGTACAGCAGCACAGGCAACTGAGTTCGTTTACTCCCTCAAGATGTTCCAGTTCGGCGTAAGCTGGGGCGGTTTCGAGAGCCTTTGCGTAATGCCGACAGTAGGTATGAGTGAGGAAGAGGCAGCGTCCTTAGACGTTCCGACAAACCTGATCCGTCTCCATGTTGGTCTTGAGGATGTAGATACACTCATCGCAGACCTTGAGCAGGCATTTGAGGCAAGCAAAAAGATTACAGAATAATAGCAAATAAATGGCGTGGCATTTCTGGATTCAGAGATGCCACGTATCTGTTTTGAACTCAGAGGTATAAAGTATGAGTTTGTATGAATTGATCAAGAATTACGTTCCTGTAAATGATCAGGAAGCCTGTGATAAAGAGCAGATGCTGCGATTTATGGAGCAAAATCAAGATTATCTGACTCGTGATAACCAGATCGCACATTTTACAACATCCATATGGACTGTGAATAAAGAGCGTACAAAAACATTGATGGTTTATCACAATCTTTATGATTCATGGGCTTGGATCGGCGGACATGCAGATGGTGAGGAAGATTTGTGCGCAGTTGCAATGCGTGAACTTCAAGAAGAAACAGGCGTGAAGCATGCTGAGTTGGTAAGCAGAGAGATTTTGAGCCTGGAGTCATTGAACGTAAGAGGCCATGTAAAGAAGGGAAATTATGTGCCGAGCCACCTGCACTTCAATTTAACATTTTTAGCCGAGGCAGATGAACAAGAAGCACTGATCGTAAATGAAAATGAGAATCAGGCCGTGAAATGGTGGTCGTTTGAAGAAGCACTGCAGGTTTCAAGTGAACCGTGGATGGTTGATTACATTTATAAAAAACTGATCGCAAAGTCGAAGTAGATAACTAAAAATACATGGAATGGGATCATTCCCATGTGAGCAGGTAACGACCGGATGCGGACTTAAAACGGAATACCAGATAGTATCTCTTTTTCGTTTCAATATGGATCCGTGCATGTTGGTTTGTATGATCCAGCTGTAGAATACATTGCTTTGATTCGTCAAGAAGTTCCATGGTGACGTCTCCTTTGGTTAATTCCAGATCAAAATGAAAGTGTATGTCTTTACTTTCTTTAAATTTGACTACACGTTTTGTGTAACCTGTACAGGAAGTAAAAGTGGCTTTTCTTCCACCCATAGAGCCGATGTATATAAGAGCACGTTTGGCATTTATTACAAGATAACCATTTATATACAACAGGTAAAAAACGGTGCACATAATTATTGGCAATGCGATAAAAGCGATCGTCTTATCCATACATGATACCTCCATTCGTTGATATGTGAGTTGGATATAATTTCATTGTATTTTGGGTAATTGGCAATGTCAATAGGACTCGTGTGCTAAAAGGAACTGAAAAAGCAATTCCGGTGGTACAGCAGACGAATTTAAAGATTTTATAAGCAAGGTAACTAACAAAACCGTAGTTTCTGTTTCTTAAGTGGAAGATTTAGGTGACTATATGAACAGCGTAAATAAAACCTTATATATCCCCCTGTATGGTAAGGCGTATGTGAGCAGGAAGGGAATCATTCTTGATGACAAAAAAGCGGAGGAAATCTGGGCAGCGGAAGCGTTTGCGCTGAAAGGAAAATCTAAGTCAAAATGGCTTGCCTACTATATGGGGATTCGCTCTGCTGTTTTTGATGAATGGGTAAAACAGCAGATGGACGCTGCACAGGATGCCGTGGTGGTTCACATAGGCTGCGGAATGGACAGCCGTATTTTAAGAGTAGGTACCAGGAATCACAGATGGTATGATGTGGATTTTCCCGAAGTTATCGAGGAGCGCAAACGATACTATACGGAATCTTTCGACTATCAAATGCTCGCAGGAGATGTAAGAGAAAGCAGTTGGCTTGAAAGCATACCTGAAAAGAACCGTGCGATTATTGTGATGGAAGGTGTGAGTATGTACTTGACTTCCAAGGAGTTAAATGAATTAACAACAAACTTGTGTGCCCGTTTTGAACAGATGGTATTGTTGATGGATTGCTATACGGTTTTGGCAGCAAAAATGTCAAAGTACAAAAATCCTATAAATGATGTGGGAGTTACCGAGGTCTACGGTATCGATCATCCTGAATTACTCCAGCATCAAGATTTTGTCTATGTAAAGGAGCATGCGATGACACCGAAGAAATACGTGGATGAGTTAAGTGGTGTCGAGAAGTTTATTTTTAGGAAGTTTTTTGCAGGTAGGTTTTCAAAAAAACTGTATCGATTGTTTGAATTTAGAAAATCTTGAATTAAAAACAGGAGACAGTAAAATAATAAATGGGGCAGGTGACACGAAAATCACTTGCCCCATTGTTCATTTTTGTTAGACAGAAGTAGTTCTGCTGCGTTCTTCCATTTTTTTAACCGTAATAAGATAGAGGATTATTACGAGTAACGTAGACAGTAAATCTGCAACCGGCTGTGCCCATGCCAAGCCATTTGCACCAATGCTTGCTTTTAAAATAAACAAAGCAGGGATATAAATAAAACCCTGGCGGCTCAAGTTAATGATCAACGCAGGAGTTGCAGCGCCTGCAGCCTGAAGCGCATTTGCCAGAACATAGAAAACACCAAACAGGAAGCTGGTTGATAAAAGGATTCTTACAAACTGTGCTGCGTATGTGAAGGCCGCCGGTTCTGTAAGGAATACGCTTACAATCTGATTTGTAAACAAGTAACAGATAAGGGTCATGGTTAAGCTAAGCGCTAATGAAAAAATGACTGAAAAACGCATAACTTTCTTAAAACGGTCCCAAAGATTGGCGCCAACACAATAGCCGAGCAAAGCCTGAACACCCTGACCGAAACCAATACAAACCATGCCTGTGATCATAGTTACTTTAGAGGCCACGCCAATTCCCGCTACAGCCATATCTCCAAAGGAAGCCATCTGACCATTCATGATAATCTGAGAAATGCTCATCAAAAGAGAACCGAATGAAGCAGGAATACCAATGGCCAAAACACTGCTGCATACTTTATCCCCTACCGTAAAATCTTTAGGATGAATGCTGAGCATGGACTTTTTCTGCAGGAAATAGGCAATGTAGTAGCAGGCACTAAACACGTTGCCAATCACAGTTGCAATCGCTGCCCCTGCAATTCCCCAATTCAGCCACAAGATCATGATTGGATCCAGCACA
>JAZRLX010000211.1:0-2607 GCA_045647085.1 Pilosibacter sp. | reverse complement strand
TACAACTGTCTCATATTCGGCTGCCAATGCTTCGTGCGCACGATATGGAACAGTGGAGAATGCATGGACCGCATCTGCTGTTTCGCGTTTGATATGTTCCACACTGTTGGTAAGACTGTCCGTGTATACTTCCGTGTTACTCAGATCAATTCCCATGACATTAAATACCATATCGGAGGCCAGCTCCGTTGCTGAGGCAACCGGTCCCGAAGAAATAATCTTTCCTTTCAGCTGGTTTACCTGAGTCAATCCTGACTTTTCCAATGCCATCCATCCGGAAACCTCCTGGTAGCAGGCTCCAAGAACTCGTAAATTTTCTAACGGTTCTCCTGAAAAACTATATAGTCCATGAGCTGCATCATAAGCTACATCTCCGGCTATTAATGCCAGATCCAAATCTCCCTCTGAAACATTGGCAGCATTGATCGCAGATCCCTTTGTTGTCTCTACTGCCACATGAATGCCAGGCACTGTGTTATTGATCACATCTGCGAGCGCAATACCCGCCATATGAATCTGCGCACTCTCTTCACCGGTCCCCATGGAAAGTGTTCCGGCGTCATAAGAAAGCGTCTGACCTGCCTCCTCGTCCGGACCTTTTGCAGCATTTCCTGCCACACTGCATCCGGACATAATGAGAGCCGCTGTCATAAAGACTGCCGCGTATGTTTTTATTTTCCAATTCTTTAAATTCATAAGCCCTTCATTCTTATCTCAATTTTCATTGCGAATTCATTCCCTCTCATTATATAATACCTTTAACATGGCTTGCAACCTTTTTACAAGAAAAAGCCGTCTGATGGAGGGATTATGAGAACGAACTGGAATGGAAAACCATACTTTTCTCTGGATTATTATTTAAAAGAAACATTCGGTACAAAAGTATACAAACTGGCCCTTGACGGAGGAATGACCTGCCCGAACCGAGATGGTACGATCGGAACCGGCGGCTGCATCTTCTGCAGTGAAGGCGGATCCGGAGATTTTGCAGCCAAACGTGAGGTTTCGATCCGTGCACAAGTAGATGCAGCAAAACAACGTGTTACTTCTAAGATATCCGCTGACGGTCCTTTTATCGCCTACTTCCAATCTTATACCAACACCTACGCTCCGCTGCCGTATTTGGAAAACTTATTTACAGAAGCAATTTCCCTTCCGGAAATCTGTGCCTTATCTATCGGTACCCGACCGGATTGTCTCTCGGACGAGACTATTGAACTCCTCTCCCGATTAAATTCCGAAAAACCTGTTTGGGTAGAACTGGGACTTCAGACGATCCATGAAAAAACGGCGGAATTTATCCGCCGCGGTTATAAGCTTTCTGTTTTTGAAGATGCATTTCATCGTCTGAAAGCAGCCGGATTGACTGTCATTGTTCATGTGATCCTGGGACTCCCCGGAGAATCAAAAGAGGAAATCCTGAATACGATCCGTTATCTCGCAGCATTAAACCATGACGGAAAACGAATTGACGGCATCAAATTGCAATTATTGCACGTTCTGAAAGGAACTGATCTCAATGATATTTATCTCTCCGGAGCATTCCGGACTATGGAATTGGATGAATATCTGGAGCTGGTCGGTGACTGCATCAAGCTCCTTCCTCAGGACATCGTCATCCACCGGATCAGCGGTGACGGTCCAAAATCCATCCTGACTGCCCCGCTTTGGAGTGGAAATAAGAGATTGGTACTGAATTCCATGACTAAGTATTTTAAGGAGAATGAAGTTTGGCAGGGAAAAGAGGTTTAACTAAGTTAAACCTCTTTTTTAAATCGCCACAATAATACCGCCATCGTTCGCATACACGGTCGCTACTCCGGCTGTGTCTGTGATCACCACTTCTCTAAATTTCGCTTTGGAACAGAGAAGTTCTTTTACATATTCTGCCCTCTCCGGTGCGTTGACATGGGAGATCACCAGACGCTTCTCTTCTGTCTTTTCATTGTCTCGGAACACGATCTCCACCATTTTCTGTAAAGCCTTATTGATGCCGCGGGCCTGATCCAGTTTAATGATCTCACCTTTTTCTGCACTCATAACCGGCTTGATGTTCAGCGCAGTCGCGATAAATGCAGAAAGGCCTGTTAATCTGCCATTTTTCTTTAATGTATCCAATGTCTCGAGAACAAAATAGGTGTTCATACGATCACGGTAAGCATTCGCCTCTTTTTCAATCTCTTCGAAGGAAAGTCCCTGTTCGCAAAGATCACGGATGTGAAGCGCGATATTCAGCTCACCGCTGGAAGCAGACTCGGAGTTGATCACACAAATATTTTTATGACCATACTCTTCCTCATATAAAGACTTTGCCAGCACGGCGCTGTTGTAGCTTCCGCTCAGCGGACCGGATAACGTCACGACAAAAATGTTCTCTGCGTCGCAATGGTACGCTTCTTTAAACATCTCCGGAGACGGGCACGCAGTTTTTGGATAATCCTCGCTCTCTTTCACCAGACGGATAAATTCTTTCTGGTTGAATGTTTCGTCGTCAATAATGGTTTTATCTTCTATCATCAGGGTCAGCGGGATCATCTGAAAATGCGGATCCTGTTTTAATTCTTTTGTCAGATCGAGACAGCTGTCACCGATAATTTTGTAGGTCAT
>JAZRLX010000210.1:0-1678 GCA_045647085.1 Pilosibacter sp. | reverse complement strand
TGTGTTGCTGTGTGCGGGACTTGTCCACGATATTGGCAACCCACCCTGCGGCCATTTTGGTGAGTATGCCATCCGTGAGTGGTTCCAGAACCATCTGCATGAGCTGCAGATCGGCGGTGTTCCGGTCAAGAATGTATTGTCTAAGTGGCAGATCGATGATCTGATGCACTTTGAAGGCAATGCCCAATCCTTGCGTCTGTTATCGAAAACTCCTTACCTTGGACGGTATCACGGATTCAATCTGTCTTATAAAATACTAGGTTCCATCATGAAGTATCCCGTCTCCTCACACGAACTGGAAAACAGCATCTACAGGAAGAACGGCTATCATTATTCGGAAGAAGATCTGTTCCACAAGCTGGATCATGAGATGGGCCTCAGTGGTTCCCGGCATCCGTTGTCCTTCTTGCTGGAAGCAGCGGACGACATTGCTTACCGGACCTCCGACCTGGAAGATGCAATGGTCAAAAAGGTCATTACGTATCAGCAGATTCAGGATATCTTCCAACAGCAAAAGGTGCGAAACAAATGCTATGATGCGGATTCCGCTGCCTGTATGGCAAAGCTGTCCGCTTTTTACGCAGATGAGCTGAACAGGAACGGACGCAATCCGGAACTGACTGCAGTACAAAGATGGAGCCAATTTGTTCAGAAAATTATGATCGAGGAAGCAGGGGAGTCTTTTGTCAGACACTACGGCCAGCTCATGAATGGTACATTCACTGGAGATTTGTTTGATGGAACCTTCTCCGGCTATTTAATCGAAGCGATCTCCGGATTGTGTGAAAAGTACATCTATACAAGTTCCGTTAAAACAAAGACTGAACTCTTCGGCAGACGTGTCATCCATTCTCTGCTGGATCAGTTTTTGCCCGCAGCCCTTTTATATGATACCGGCGAGAAAATGACATTCATTGAACGCAGAACCATGGATACTGTATCCGGTTTTTATAAATCCATGTATCATGCGCAAGCGCAGACTGCTTCTGCTGAGGATAAGCTGTACCTGCGTATTTTGATGATCACGGACTTTATCAGCGGTATGACCGATAATTACGCAAAACGGCTATATCGGGAATTGAATGTTTAAGTGAAGAATCGTTATTTCTTTCAAAAGTGAATCATTTTGTGTATGGGATATGGGATTTCGTTTATTCACAGACGCAACTATTTTCGCTATAATAAGGCCATACAAAAGAGCTGAACGACAGGGTCCGGAAACATACGCAAAGCGGAAAGGGACCCGATTCATATATATTGATTCTTCTTCCTTCCTTCCTCCTTTCTACTTTCCACAACGTCCTGAATCATACCGATTCAGGACGTTGTGGATTTTTGCTTTTGATTAAATTCTAGTCCGGGTATTCTTCTTGTGAATATGATGGTGTGATTTCGGATTTGCAGTATGGGCAGATTGGCGTGTGGTCGGATGGCAACATCATTTGCGGTGTTTTGTATTATCCTAGAATTAAAATTTCATGTTCATATAGAAAAGTGCAATATATGATATGTATTCTGCTGCCTGAAAAACATTGGATAATGGTTCTAATGGATCGATGTGCTAAATATGATGTGAAATATACCACGATGGAAAGACAAATTATTAAATATGAAATTGAAAAACACAATAACAAGTAACGAATTTTGTGCATGTATCCCTTAAAAGAAAAATATTTCA
>JAZRLX010000209.1:0-6131 GCA_045647085.1 Pilosibacter sp. | reverse complement strand
TTAAACCTACTGACGCAGCTTCCTGAAGCGGAGCTGCTGCTCCCACAGTTAAGAAATCATGTACCTTCTTTGCTGCTTCAATAACTTCAGCCGGACCGATGACATAACCAAGTCTCCATCCTGTGATTGAATACGTCTTGGAGAGTGAGTTACAAGTGATCGTATGCTCGTACATTCCCGGCAAGGAAGCCATGCAAGTATGTTTATTCGGTGCATATACCATGTGCTCGTACACTTCGTCTGTCACACAGAAAGCATCGTACTGTACAGCGAGCTTGCCGATGGCAAGCAGTTCTTCTTCTGTAAATACTTTACCGCACGGATTAGACGGGTTGCAGATGATGATCGCCTTTGCTCCTTGCTTAAAACCATCCTCAATGAGATTAATATCAAACTCATATGTTGGAGGAACCAACGGGATATAAATCGGCTCTGCACCGGAAAGGATCGCATCTGCACCATAGTTCTCATAGAACGGAGAAAATACCATCACTTTATCGCCCGGATTGCAGATAGTCATCATGGTTGCCATCATGGCCTCAGTACCGCCACATGTTACAACGATCTCTGTATCCGGATTGATCTCACGTCCGATCGCTTTTCCCTGCTTTTTCGCAAGAGCGTCTCGGAAATTCTTTGCACCGAAGGTGATGGAATACTGATGAGGTCCTTCATGGGCTGCTTTCGCAAGGGCATCCATGATCTCCTGCGGCGGATCAAAATCCGGGAAACCCTGGGATAAATTAATGGCACCATGCTCATCGCTGATCCTGGTCATTCTTCTGATAACAGAGTCGGTAAATTCCTGTACACGTTTACTTAATTCTGGCATTGCTTTATAAACCTCTTTATTTCAAACTTCTCTATTCGTGATGGCCATCCAGGTGGCAAATGTATTTCTTCTCTAATCCGAGTTCTTCCGGCATAAAGCGCGGGCATACGTTCTCGGAAGATGTGATCACGGATGCTGCAAGGGTGGAACCGATCTCGATCGCGCCCGGCATATCTTTTCCATAAGTAAGGCCGATGGAAACACCTGCACAGAATGCATCACCTGCACCTGTTGTATCTTTTACCTGTACCTTTTTTGCAGGGCAGATACCACAATTGCCATTCATATCTGCGTAAACAGCACCTTCTGCTCCCATGGTCACTACCATTGCTTTAATTCTCGCCTGTTTTACCTTCTCAGCGAGAATATCCTTCATCTCTTCCGAAGTCTTTCCTTCATATTCTGCAGCAAACAGGATTCCGGCCTCCGCAATATTACAGATAAAGCAATCTAACCTCTTAATGAAATCACGTCTGTGTACCGCAATACTCATATTGGATACCAGGGCAAAGATCTTTTTGTTGTGCTTTTTCGCAAGATCAAAGGATTTCTTGATCACTTCTGTATCGATATCGATCTCAACCACGATCGCATCTGCCTGTGAGAAGATCTCGTCACCCTTTTCTTCTAATAACGGTACCACATGCATCATATTCGGACGTTTGGAAATGGAACCTGCCACATCACCATTGTTGTCAAACACCGCCAGCCATGTTCCCATGCCATCCGGTTTTGTCAGCAGATAATCTGTATTTACTTTATGATTTTTTAATTTACGAACAACATCTTCACCAAGCGGAGTATCATCGACAATGCTCACAAATGTCGGACGAAGCTCAGCATTTGCAATATCCTCTGCTACGTTTCTTGCAACACCGCCATGAATATATTCGATATGACCTACGTTTCTGCCTGTCGGCAAATACAGATCATGCGGAAATCCTTTAATATCTACAAAAGTCGCTCCAATTACTACAATACCGTTTCCCATTTTATTTTCCCCTTTGTGTTTTTTGTCTTACCTTATTCTAAAATAAAACTGTCGAAAATAAATAACTCAAACTGGCTTTTCGCTTTTTCGTATTCTTCCCGGCTCTTGATCGTATACGCAACCGGAAGTGCACCCATCATACTGCAGACTTTTCTGGAGAACATATCTGCATCTCTATGATTGTAAGCGATAAAATCCGGTCTTGTCAGCACGTTTGTCAAAAGATTGCTCAACAGCCAGTAGATCATTTTTCCTTTATATTTTTCCTCTTTGCTAAAGTTCTGGGACAACTGACCGCGGATCACTTCCGGTCTGTGGTCTCGATACCATTTTACTGCAAACGGATGGAAACTTTCAATGCAATATGTTCCATTATAATTCTGAAGCATCGGATCTGCGATCTCACAAACTTCTGTACTTGGTACATCCAGTTTATACTCTACGATCAACGGAACTTTTCCGCCTACCAGTGCCAAAACATCCTCGAACTTCGGGATCTTCTCCTCCGATTTCGCAAGTGTGAACGCCTGCAGTTCATCAAATGTGAACTCCCAAACCTTGCCTTCCACACCGCACATACGGTTCAGAGTCTCGTCATGGAATACCACCGGGATCTTATCCTTAGTAAGCTGGATATCCATTTCGATACCATAGCCGGCTTCCACAGCCTTCTGAAATGCTTTCATGGAGTTTTCCGGAGCGTCACCCTCGTTATCGTGAAGGCCTCTGTGTGCATAATGAACGCCCTTTAAAACAGAAACGTCCGGTTTATTTGTCATACGTGGTGCGATCAGAAACGCATACGCTCCTGCCACCATCGGAATTGCCAATAAATATTTCTTTTTCACGTTTAATCCTCCACATCAAAGTTTTCCAGCATACTCTTCTTTGCCATTGGTCTGGAATCTCCGTGTTTTACCATAGACATCGTCACGAATGCCATCGCACTGAACACGACTGCATACGGGAACAGAGTTCTGTAAGAGATATGCTCCAGTAAATAACCGGAAAGGATCGGAGTGATAACCTGGGCAGACATGGAGAATGTATAATACAAACCTGTGTATTTTCCCACGTCTCCTGCGTTGCTCATCTCCACAACCATCGGAAGAGAGTTTACATTGATCGCTGCCCATGCAAAACCGATGATTCCAAAGAAGACGTTCATCATTACATGATAGCTGCTGAACATACCTGCACATGCGTAACAAAGGATCAGTAAAATGATACCGATCTGAATGGTTCTCTTTCTTCCGATCTTTCCGGAGAGAGCTCCGATCGGAATATAGCTGATGATCGCCGCAACTGTCGCTACCATCAGACAGTCTGCGTAACCGCCATTTTCCAGTCCCCATACGTGAGTCGCATATCTGGAAAATGCAGTTGTAACAGCATTATATGCAGTAAACCAAAGTGCGATAGAGATCAAAATAAATGTTAAACTGCGTTTTACTTCCTTCGGAAGGGAAGCACCAGCAGCAGATGATGTTGTCTTGTCTTCCTGCACTGCCTCATATGTCTCATGTTCCTTCGCGATTTCTGCACGAAGCTTTTTCTCTTTGATCGTAAAGAAAAGGAGAGCAACACCAATGACCATCAGGGCACCGACGGAAATAAACAGCGGATAATAATTCGGGGTTGTTCCCGGACCTACCATGACTTTGATCATGATCAGTGTGTAGACACCACCTACAGCTCCCATCAGATTGATCACTGCATTACCTGCGCTTCGGAGTGGCTTCGGGGTCAGATCAGGCATCAATGCAACCGCCGGAGAACGGTATAAGCCCATGGACACCAATAATGCAAACAAACTGATCACAAACAACGGCAGATTCCTGGATTGATCTGCGTACGGCACCATCATCAGGAATGTAACTGCCAAGGCTGTTCCACCTAAAATGAATGGCATACGTTTGCCGATCGGAGTATCAACTTTGTCAGAAAGACTTCCAAAGATCGGAAGTAAGAATAATGCCAGCACATTATCTGCTGCCATGATCGCTCCGGTAACGGTCTCACCAAGTCCGAAGGAATTCTTTAAGATCAACGGAACTACATTATCGTACATCTGCCAAAATGCAGAAATCGATAAAAATGCCAAACCAATCAATATGGTTCTTCTGTAATTTAACTTCATAACACGTTCTCCCTAAGTATAATTTCTATTTCTCCCACGGACGTTTGATCACATGCTTCTTTCCAAACGGAAGCGCCACGATCACACCCGCAGCCATCAATGCCAGCCATACGAGAACCAGATTCTTCCAACCGATACCGGTCACTGCATTGGCAAATAATGTCGATGATACAGCTGCTGCCATGTAACTCATGAAATCCAGATAACCGGTCGCTCCGGAAACCATTCCCGTGTCTCGAAGACTCGGACAATAAATACTCCAGAGCATGGAAGCTGCACAGTTATTAAATAATATCGCCAAGATCAGCAGGCAGATATTAAGCATCGGCTGCTCCACCAGATAAACACCGACAAATGAAATTGCAGATCCTGCAAAAAACAAGAACAGTACCAAATCCATATTTCGCTTCAGGCGTTCGTAGATAAATACCGCAAGGAATGCGCTCGATGAGATCACGAACGTCGCAACGGTAAATATCAGACCGGAATCCTGCGGAGAAAATCCAAGGTACTGTGCCAGATACGTCGGCATCCAGAATACAACGGCTGTTCTTACAATTCCGGTTAAAACAGACACAAAGGAAAACTTGATGATCCGATGTTCTACCAAAACCTTAATTCCCTGCCCCTGAGCCTTCGGAGGCTGATACTGGTTATACTTTACTATTCCGGTTTTCTCAAAATACAAAAAGCAGAAGAAGCACAATAATCCCATGATGATCATGGACACACTTCCCATGTAAAACACCACTTGCCACAGGAAGAATGCTGCCACCAGTCCGGCTGCCGGAGATCCCAAATACGACGCAAAGGTGTAACCGAGACAGCATCTGGCTGCATAGTGTGGTTCTGTGTTTTCAGCCACCACTTTTGTCATGGGCGCATAGATCATCGAAAGGAAAAATCCGATCATTCCGTAAGTCAGATGCGCTGCCCACGGAAGATCCAGCATATATGGAAACAGTGCGTTGCAAACACCGGACAACAGCAAGCCAAAACTGATCATATAGCGAGCCTTGATCTTATCTCCGACCAGTCCGTTGATCAGCTGACCGACTGCATAGAAAATGAAAAACATCGATGAGATCGAGCCGATATATTCTTCCGAATAAACGCCTCCCTCAATGATCTGCGGTGTCACCACACTTAAAATATTTCTGGCAAAATAAACGCCCAGATATGAAATCGAGCATAATGTTCCGATGAATACTGCATTTCGAACACTGCTGTTTTTCAGCATATTCATAGTTCAAACCTTCCTTTTGGTTTTTTACCCTATCAGTATTAATGATACCTCGTTTCGACATTTGAGTCAACGAAAAAGGACCACCTCTTTTGAGATGGTCCTGTCTATTGTTGTGTTTACATGCAGTTGCGCTGCTCAACAGATAATGGTTTCATAGTGCTCAGTTTGCTTCTCCAGAAGTTCATTCTTGCGCGGAACTGATCATCTGCGATCTCGAGGAGAGTCTGCTCTGCCCAATCCCATGCCTTCTGAGCCTGCTGACATGTGTAGTCTGTCAGAAGCTGTCTTGCATATGCTTCGTTTGTCTCTTTCAGTGCAAGGTATGCCTTGTCGATCTGCGGTTTTACTGCCGCCCACTCAGCCTCAAGTTCTTTAATGGAATTATGTACCTTTTCCTGGCAGAACTGGTAATCAAACTCCATCACATCCTGCAGTCTGCGGAATGCCCAGTATGCATACTCAGAGTTATACTTGAACTCGGACGGATCGCAGTAGAAATGTGTCATCTGGGATGCCTGGTAATTGATCCACTCGTAGCCCTTCGGAAGTTTTGTAATTCCGAAATACCACGGTGTGAACGGTGCTGCACACGGTCTCGGGAAGGAACGCCAGCAGCAGGAAAGATTCACATCCTCGTGGAATTCGATGATCTCAGATACGGAAGTTGTATCACGGCAGATACCGAAACGGTGCGGGCTCATAGTCGGATCTTCTTTCAGATCCTCACCGTGCTCCATATAGTGGGAACGAACCACTTCTTTCAGATCTTCAATACCATATTTCTTCGGTGCCTTTACAGAGAATGTACGGTACGGCATCGGCTCGCCAAGCAGCTTTGTCCAAGCCAGGTCAGAACGGTCTGCATTGGACTTGCCCAGTGTCAGATCATGCTGATATGCAAGAGCAAAGTCGAAATCAGAGT
>JAZRLX010000208.1:0-2348 GCA_045647085.1 Pilosibacter sp. | reverse complement strand
CTATTTTCTATGATAACAATCTTATAGAAATCGCCGACTTTATGCATTATCCAGAAGAAGTAAAGCGAAGTAATCCATATAACTGCACATTTAATTTAAAAATTATTTCCGGTGTATTTTCTGGTGTTGCTCCTTGCGAATATGATATAAAAGATTTTCGAGAATATATTTTAGCATTAGAAGAAATGTATCTCTTTAAAAGAAGTTCTGTAGAACTTAAAGATATTTGTTATGGGACTAACATGCTATTTTCTATGGATAAATTAGGTCACATAGATGTATCGTAAGCGCTCAACAACAGAGTGGCTTGTAAAATAAAACAGGACGAGTTATAATCCCCGTCCTGAACCTCAACGTTTACATTCTGCCTGTACCGTTTCCGACCAGGGGAGCAGATCTTCCAGGTCCTCCGGATAGTTTCGCCAGTCGGTGTCCGGCATGTACATCAGCAGATATTCCAGATAGGTATAGACATTAAGCCCATTGGCTTTTGCCGTCTCAACGATGCTATATACAGCAGCAGAAGCTTTTGCTCCTTTAGGGGTATCAGAAAAAAGCCAGTTCTTTCGACCGACTGTAAATGGACGGATCGCATTTTCGGCAGCATTGTTGGATAATGCCAGCCTTCCATCAAGCAGATAATTCTCCATATAGGGACGCTGATTGAGGGCATAGGTCACAGCCTTGGCCAGTGCTGAGCCACTTAAAACGCTCAGCTTTTCCAGCCAACACCAAAACGCATCAAGAACCGGGCGTTCCAGTTCCAGACGCTTGTGATATCGTATTCCAGGTTCCAGACCGGCAAGGCTTTCTTCTATCCGGAATAACTGGTTGCAATAGTCTCTTCCGATCTCCGCAGCGGTAGGTGGTGCATCGGAAGCCTTCTTGCCGGGAATAGCTTCCACGAACTTCCTTCTCAGATGAGCCCAGCAGCCGCATCGGGTGATATGTTCCAGCTTGTTATAGCCGGAGAAGCCATCGGAATGGACATAGCCGTTAAACCCCTGCAGGAACTTTACTGCATGATCACCGTTTCGTGATGGTTGGTAATCGTAAAGGATGATCGGTTCTTTACCATCATTTCCGGTGCGGTAAAGCCACATGAAGGAATCCGTCTGAGGCTTCTTTCCTTCCTCTTTCAGCACCTGGACCGGAGTCTCATCACAATGGACGATGTCTCTTGCCAGCAGCTGCTTTCGGAGATAGTCGGTAACGGGGATCAGATAGTCCTCAGCGCAGCGGATGATCCAGTTTGCCATCGTTGCGCGGCTCAGTGCGATTCCCAGCTGTTCCCAATCTTTTTCCTGACGATACAGGGGAACAGCGTTCACATATTTCTGATACATGACGTTGGCTACCGAACTGGGGGATGCCAGAGAATGATTCATCAGCGAGGTCGGTGTAGGAGCTTTCACGATCCTTCGATGATCGGTGTGCTTACATGCCGGACATTCATATGTCCATCTGACATAGCGGACGATCTGAAGTCTTGCCGGGATATACTCCAACTCTTCACGGACGATCTCTTTACCCAGGGGCTTAAGAGGTGTTCCGCACTCGTAACAGATTTTGTCTTCTTTGGGGATATCACAGGGAATCTCTCTGACAGGAAGATCTTTGATCAGTTCTTCACGTTTGGTCCGTCTGTCTTTTCGAGAATAACCCTTTACATCACGGGTGATCGGTTCCGGAACGGAAGCATCGGCGCAGACTTCGGCCTCATTAAAAAGGGAGAGCTGACCGGGAAGATCTTCCTTCGGAGTCTTCTCACTGGATGCTCCAAACTTCTCTTTTCGAAGGAGCAAGACCATTTCTGTGAGATTGTTTACCTGCTTTTGCAGATCCGATATGGTATTTTCAAGGTGCTTGATATAGGCATCCTTTTCGTTCATCTGTGGTGTATTTCCTTATCATTTTTGATAGATCCATTATACCACAAAAGAGTCTAAAAACCCAGTAAATACGTGCTTTTTTGTCATTTTTTCATCAACAGAAACTACCCGGGAGAGCCGGTCGGATCGCACCTTTTTGTTCGATCTCCAGCCCTTCCATAAGCCAACGGAATTCCTGCCAGGTGATCGGTCGGCATTCGGATTCTGAACGCGGCCAGCGGAACTTTCCGTTTTCCAGACGCTTATAAAGGAGGACGAATCCATCCCCTTCCCAGAGCAACGCTTTCAGGCGGTCGCTCCGTTTTCCGCAGAACAGGAATAGCGTGGGAGTAAAGGGGTCGAGCTTGAACTGCTGCTGAACGATCGCAGCCAGACCATCAATGGATTTTCGCATATCGGTGTAGCCGGTTGCTAAGTAGATGTTTTGGGCAACTGTAATATCACCTAACATATGGT